>CANROQ010000007.1 GCA_947632295.1 uncultured Bacilli bacterium | reverse complement strand
AATCAATAAGTGAATATACACCATTTGAAGATGTTAAGGAAGGAGATAAAGTTAAAATTTTAACTGGTCCATTTGAAGGATTGCAAGCCATAATTGATAATATTGATTTAGATAATAACAATATTAAAGCTACCATTAATCTTTTTGACCAAGTTGTCCCTATTGAATTTACTGAGGATGACAAAATATTAAAGGAAGTGGATACCCATGAATGATAATATTTCTGTTATCCTTAGTGATAACTTAAAAAAACGCATACCCATGTTAATTAATATTTTAGAAGAATATGGAATAAGAGAGCAAAAAAAAGTTTATATGCAGGCATTTTTATTTAATTCTTCTAATTATGTTAATAAATTAATTTCTTTAATTTCTAAAATAGATTTTAAACTTGTCGAAAGTTATATGTTTCCTGTTGGTGCTAAAAGAAATACATTAAAAAAAGAAAAAATAGATTATAATAAATTTATTTTAACTTTAGAAAAAATCCGTAATTCCAATATTGTAATAAGTAGTAATAAAATCTTTAATGAAGATTGGCTAGATTATATATTTGATAAAACGACAATTGAACCTTATGATGTCATTATAATTGATGATTTTGATAAGTTTTTAAAAAAATCTAATAAAGATATTAAAACGATTAAAAAAACTATAGAAGAATATAGTAAAAAACATAATACTTCCATAATTTTATTTGCTAAAGATAGTATATTAGAAAATAATTTTTTAGATTGGAAAATTGCTAAAGTAGATGAACCACTGAAATTTGTTTTTGATGATAAAAACTATAATATTATATATATAAGTTAGGAGTTTAATTAAAATGCAAGAAAGAGTAGAATTTAAAGTTTTTACAAAAATGACTAAAAAAAGTATTGTCGATTTTAAAGAATTAATTGGTTATGCTAAAAGTATAGGATTAAATCAATTAGCTATTACTGATTTTAATAATGTTTATATTTTCCCTAAAATAGATAAATATTTAAAGAAAAATAATATTACTGATTTTAAGATTATTTACGGAGCAGTTGTAAAAATGCTTGAGTGTGATACAATTATCCCTATTACAATATTAGTAAGAAACGGGGAAGGATTAAAAAATTTATATAAAATAATTACGAAAATTAAAACTACTAATTTGGACAAATATGGAAAACAAGTTATTACTAAAGACGAATTAGTTCTTTTAAGTAGTGGCTTATTATATGGCTTAGATTCAACTTATGTTGAGGATATATATGATAATTTAGAAGATTATCAAATTCAAGATGATTTAATATGGTGGGATTTTATTGAGGTGAATTCATCTTTAGATAAACAATATTTAAAAAAATTAATAAACCTTGCTAAAGATATTAATAAACTTGTTATAGCAACTAGCAATGTTTGTTATTTAAAAAAAGAAGAACAAGATGATTATGAAATACTTTTTAAAGATAATAAAACAGCCAGTTATTTAAAAACAACTAAAGAAATGTTAAATGATTTTAACTTTTTAGGAGAAAGTCTAGCATATGAAATAGTTATTCAAAACACAAATAAACTGGCAAATTTAACTAAAAATATTAAAATACTTAGTGATAAATGTTATTTGCCTCAAATTAAAGATAGCAAAAATAAAATATTGAATATAATTAATAAGAAATTAAATGAATTATGTGATAAAAATATTCCAAGTATTATTACAAATAGAATAAATGAAGAACTATATGGTAAAGATAATTCAAATAAATATGGAATAATTAATATTAATGCAGAATCGATATTTTTAATATATAAAAAACTTGTAGATAAGTCTTATAACATGGGATACCCATTATTTGCTCGAGGTGGTGTTGCTTCATCCTTTATTGCCTATTTAATGGGTATTACAAGTATAAATCCTCTTCCTCCTCATTATTATTGTTCTAAATGTAAAAAATTTTATTTTGATGATACTTTAACTTATAATTATGGAATAGATATGCCTGATAAAAACTGTCCAAAGTGTCAAAGTGAACTAAAAAAAGATGGTTTTAATATTCCTTATGACAACTTTTTAGGTTTAAATGGTGAAAAGATTCCTGATATCGATATTAATTTTGCTGATAGTATTCATAAAGAATTAATCAATTATTTAATCAAATTTTGGGGAAAAGATTATACAGTTAAAGCAGGAGTTGTTGCTTTAATGCAGTCTAATAGAGCCAAAGAAGAAATTATGCAAAAAGATTTAGATATAAGTGATCAAGAAAAATTAAGACTAGCAAAAAAATTAGAAGGTCAATTTAAAGTTACTGGGCAACATCCTGGTGGTATATTTGTAATACCTAAAGATAGAGAAATATATGATTTTACCCCTTGTAATTATCCTCATAACAATAACAATTATAATTATTTAAGCACGCATTTTGATTATAATGATCTTAATTTAAATATTGTTAAGTTTGACATATTAGGACATAGATTACTTGCATTAGTAAAAGAGTTAGAAGATTTAACTAAAGTTAAATTAACTGATATACCATTAAATGAAAAAATTGTTTTTGATTTAATAAATAATGGTGACGTAGAAGATTTATTTGAATTAAATGCTAACTTTGCCAAAACTTTAATAAATATTATAAAACCTAATAATTTTAATGATTTAGCCAAAATAATTGGTCTTTTACATGGTAATGGCATAACAAATAAAATTAAAAATTTATCAAAAAATAAAGAATTAATTAACGACCAAATAGTCTATCGAGAAGATATTTTATTGTTTTTACTTAAACATAATATAGAGTATAAAAAAGCCTATGAAATAATGAATTTTATTGGTCAAGGTATGTTAAACGATTTTAATAGTTGGGATAATTATAAAAAGATTCTAATTAATAAAATTCCTGAAGAAGATATATCTAATTTAGAAAATATCAATTATTTACCATTAAAAGCCCATATTATTTCTTATGCTTTAATCGCATATAAATTTGCTTGGTATAAAGCTAAATTTCCAACTATTTTTAATGAGGTCATGAGAAGAGAACAAGCTGAATGATAAGTTATATAATAGTCATAAGATTTTTCAAATATAGTTTTATACTTGGATTATGATGAAAAAAGTTAAAAATTTAAATATTTAGGATTATTAAAATGAAATTAAAAAATGAAAAGATAAACAATTTATTTAAAGCCACAATTTCTTTTGAAAACAATGATTATACCGATATAATTTTGTACTTAGTTTATAATGGAAAAGAAAGATTAAAAAGCTTTATTCCTCAAATAAAATTCAAAAACTGGGGAGATAAATTCTTTTTAACTGTTGATATAAAAAATATAAAGATTTTGGAAGATTTAAAAAATTTGAGTAAACCTAATAAATTATATATAAAAGATGTGCTGGAATATGTAAAAACACATCAACAACTACTATTAGATTATTGGAATGCTGATATACAAGAATATGAAGCAAAACAAATATTTTTTGATGAAAAAAAAGAACACTTCGGTTGTACTAACTTATCTAAAAAAATAACTAATTTACCAATGAATTTACTTCTTTATTGTTCCTATACACTTGATAGAGATAATATAATATTTTTTCAAAATGATTATGGGAAACTTAATTACAATAATATGATAATGATGAGTGTTAATAAAGATAATCCACTTGTATTAGTAAATAGAAAAATAAATATAAAAGAGATAGATATGATGTTATTAAAAAATTTTATAAAAAAATATTATAAAATATTAACAAAATATAACAGTGATATTATAAATGATGTTGAACTATTTGATTTCATCGATGGAAATTAAAACAAGTTTTAAAATTGCTTGCATATTAATCTAAAATTATTATTAATACAATTATATAGTCAAATTATTAATGTAAATAGTAGTTAGTGTGATGAATGAAAAAAATTATGATATAAAGTAGTTAAAAAATCACATTTAATTGCTAATTAAAAAGGAGTCAAAAAATGAATGATTTTAAGGAATATTATAATAGTTCTCTAACAGTAGTCGCATCAGAACCTTTAAGTGGTAGAATGGAATTAATTTATAAAATGATTAGTGATCTTGGAATAAAATATAAAAAGAGTATTCAAATTTTTAACTTTGATGGCAATAATAATTGGTTCACCCAAAATTTAATTGCAAGTATATCTAACATTGATAAACATAAAGTTGAAGCTTATTTTAATCCTTGTGAGATAGTAGGTAAACTTTATATAAATTCTTTAGATATAAAAAGGCTAAACAATGTTATTGAATTATTACAAAAACTTGATATAATAATGGTAGATTTTGATAAACAAAAAATTTCCAAAGATTATTTAGAATATTTATTGGATTATGCCCATGATATTAATTCAAAACCAAGAGATATCTATATTATAAATACCTTAGATGCACTTTTAAAGAAGACTAATTATAGTAAGGAAATAGCACTTAAAAAACTTGCTAATTTTGCTAAAAAAAATCAAGTTCAAATAATTTTAATTGCTGATGCTAAATATACAAGCAATCAAAATCTTGAATTAAATAACATTATCGAATATGAAACAATTTGTAAGTATACAAAGAAATACTTACTGTCTAAAAGAAAATCTAAAAATACACTAATTGTTTTAGAAAATAATATGAAAACAGGTATTACTTTAACAAAGAGTTATGAGGCAAATTACGATAGCCATTATATTAAGGAGAAGATATAAAATGCAAGTAAAAATTATAAGAGGAACAAATCAAATAGGTGGTTGCGTCACCGAAATTACTAGTAGCAAAGGAACAAAAATTATTATTGACTATGGAGATAATTTAAATGATGAAGAACAAATTATCATTCCTGGTTTAACTAAAAAAGATAATTTAGAGCCTAGCTATGATGGTGTAATAATAACTCATTCGCATAAAGATCATATTGGGTGTGCTTCTTTGGTAAAAAAAGATATACCCATTTATGTAAATAAAGAAGGAATGGAAATTCATAATAACTTGTGTTATTTTACTAGAGAATATGATAAAGTACTTCGAGAAAAAGATAACACAATTAAATATTTTGACTTTGAAAAGAGCTTTTTTATAAACGATATCAAGGTAACACCTTTCATCGCAGATCATTCTAATTATAATTCAGCAATGCTTTTAATAGAAGTAGACAATGAAAAAATATTACATACTGGAGATTATCGCAATCATGGTAAAAAAGGTTGTTTATTTAATAAAATTTTAAATAAAATTGGGAAAGTTGACTTATTGATAACAGAAGGTACAACTATTGGAAATAATAAAAGAAATTTTACAAAAGAAATTGATTTAACTAAAGATTTTAAAGAACTTACTAAATATGATCAAATATATGTTATGTGTTCTAGTACTAATATTGATAGAATTGTAAATTTGTATAAAACATTTTCCAAAACACATTTATTTATTATGGATATGTGTATGAATTCTACGACTAGTTTACTTAAGAAAATACCTAATTCTAATACTTTTAATAATGTTTATACATTTGTAAGTCCAAATCAAAGGAAAATAGAAGAACCATACGGTAGATATATTAAACACACTAAAAAGGTCATATATGAACTACCTTTTAGTGAAAAGTTTGTTGTTTCAATCAAACAATCAATGAACGATTATTTAAAAGATAATAAAAATAATATTAAAAATGCTTGCTTAATATATTCGATGTGGGATGGATATATAAGAGATGATTGGCCAGATTCTAAGACAAGAGATTTTAAAAATTACTTAGTAAACGAATTACATATGGACTATTTCCCAATTCATACCTCAGGGCATGCTAGTCTAGAAGCAATAAAAACTTTGGATAAAATAGTTAATCCAAGGAAAGTTATCATAATACATACTGAAAAAAGTGAAGAAGCAGCGACAATTGAAAAAGAATTGTTTAAAGATAGATTATTAGAATTTATAGATGGAGATATAATTGATTTAAAAGGAGAGTAAAAATGATAATAAATAATTGTAGTTTGGATAAATTAAGAAAATGTTATGATGATGACAAGAAGTTCATAATTAGAATAAGACAACAGGACAAAGAAACTAACAAAAAAGACTGTAAGGATATTGTGTATTGTGAAGGAATAAAAGCTTTTTATGTTGAAAACAAAGAATGTTGCGATAATAATGTAACAATTACCATTCCTGAAAATATCTATAAAATAAACCAAACAAATATACGCAAAATTATAGATAGTCTAGAAGATACTAAAGATGGTACTGTTGTGGTAATTGGAGATACTAAATTTGATTTAAAAAAAGAATTAGATGAATATTTTAAATGTAATCCTATGGAAAATGAAGATGATTTAAGAGAAAAATTAGATTTGTATTTAAATAAGATTGAAAACAATATTGATAATTTTGTCAAAAATAAAAATGATTTAAAACAAAAATTAGAAACATATTTTGAAGTAAAACTAAAAAAAGAAGGCAAATTTTGCTTTGGTGAAGTTTTTTTTAAAGGCTCAACAAGACCCAAAATTAAAGCTGAAGAAATTAAAAAGCAAGTAGAAATAAGATTAAGACTATTAAATGAAAGATTAATAAAACTTGGAACAAGTTTTGATGTAGACAATACTATAGGGCAATTAAAAACTATTAAAAAGCATAAAAATGGAAAAAAAGATAAAATTGTATTTGAACTTCAAAATATTGAAAAATTATCATCATTTGAGTTAACAAAAATTGAAGCTCTAATGATTCTATATACAACATTTACATTGAAATTTGAAAAATCAAAACCAATATTAAAAAAATCTTCTTATTCGGGACTAGCAAAACCGGATCTTGACTATGATACAAATTCCAAAACAATTAAATATGCTCAACTAGAAGAATTTAATAAAAACATAGAAGATGCAATATCAAACTATGAAAAAATTACTAAAGTTGAATTAGAGAAAAAGTATCAGCATTCATTTATGACTAAAAATAAATTAAGTTATTATTCTGGTCTTTCCTCAGTTGATCCATTTGAAGAAGAATACTATACTAGAGAAAGTGATAATGATTTAAGAGACGATGACGCTAGTGATAAAAGGGGAAGAATTGATTGTATTTTTGTTGATACCAATGAAAACAAAAAAGATATTTATTTAATTGAATTAAAAGTAAATGAGGGAGTAATAGGCAAGAAAAATGACTTAAGCGAACATGGTATAAATACTCATTTAGATGATATTAACAAATTAATTAATAATGAAGGTAAACTAAATTTAACTAAATTTTTGGAAAATATTGAGAACCGTTATAATTATCGAAATGAAAAACTAGGCAAACTTAGTAGAATTAGTGATATTAATGAGTATAATTTACATTATTGGATTATTTGTGCTATACAAGGAGAAGAACAAACTCATGCTCAAAAAGTATGGGACAAGATTAAAAATCTTAAAGACGATGATGTTATTAAAGCTAACGAATCTTTTAAATCCCTTTTAGAAACCGGTGAAGCATGCTTAAAGTCAAAAGATGGCAATATCAACTGTGATTTAAAACTTCTATTTGATGTTTGGAAAGATGATGAAAAAACTGAGTTCTTAGAAATTAATGAATTTGAAGATCGTTATATAAAGACAAAATCATAATTGTAGATTAGATAGTGAAATATAAAATATCACTATCTTTTTTGTTTTTTTCACCACACTTGTCTTTTTTTGAATATATGGTATCATTAATACGTAAAGATTTATACTTTTTTGTATTAGTTAAATGAATGAAAACAAAGTTTTTATTTTAACTCTAAAATGCTAAATATTTATAGTAACAATAGTAATATAAATACTATAAATATCAAAATTGCAATAGCTTGTAGAACTTGAATTTTACAACAATTATTGTAGCTAATAACTCATGAAACAATTGTTTGTGAGTTATATGGTTTTGAAAAAATCACAAAAAATATTTCAAAAATGGCAAGATTTGATCAAAATGTGCACAAAAAATTCAATTTATTTTTACACTAATTATCTACAGTCTTTTATTAGCTGTTAACGACTGTAGCCTAAACATTGACTTATTAACAACTTTTTCGTATAATAGTCGTCTAGAAATGGAGGAATTATGGAAAAATATATTAATTATGCAATGTGTAAAAAATGCGGTGGAGCTTGTTGTAAACAAAATGGTTGTGTATATTTACCTAAAGATTTTAAAAGTCTTGAAGCATCAAATATTATTAAAGAATTAGATAAGGGCAAAATATCTATATCTGGACAGCCTGTTAATTTTTTTGCGAATAGCTGGACTTATATACCTTATTTAAGAGCACGTAATAAGGATGCTGAAATAGTAGACTTAATAACCGATGGAGGACCTTGTATCAATTTAACCGATAGTGGCTGCAGTTTATCTGAAGATATGCGTCCATCAGGTGGACTCTTAGTTAAACCTACTAAAATTGGTGGTCCTTGCGAAAAAATGAATAAAGACTTAGGAATGGAATGGTTAGAGTATAGCGAAGTTTTAGAATATCTAATAAAACTTTATACTAATATGAATATGATTGATGTTATTGTAAGTCAAATATCAGAAAAAATTGTTGTAATAAAGAAGAAGATAAATAATAACATTCCTTTGTCTGAAATGGAAAAATTAAATATGCAATGGTACTATCAAGTAATAGCAAATAAACCTTATTATGAACCTGATGAAGTAAAAAATATGTCGTTGATTCTTTATTAAATTCATTTTTTAAAAATAATAAATAATTAGATTATATTTATATTAATTAAATGAATGATAAACAATTTAAAAGTAAGAAAACTTGAAAATGTATATGAATATTTTTTAATGTAGTCAAAATTATAATTTTCATACACATGATACACATTCTATTATTTCTAAATATTTAATTGTTTCTAGATATAATAGACTAAAAACTAAATATTTCAAGAGTCGAAAGTTTTTACAATGTAGCAACTGAAATTGCTAAGATAAATATAGAATATTTTTATGGTGGAAATTTACATGAATGCTCACATGACGAAGTCTTTATAAATTTAGTCAAAAATCGTTTTTATGATCATGGCTTATATATATTAGATGAACTAGAAGCTGCTTTATCGCCTAGTCGCCAAATGGGTTTGTTGTGTTTAATTGATGATTTAGTCAAAAGAGGTTCACAATTTATAATTGCGACTCATTCACCAATTTTAATTTCTTATATTAATGGTGAAATATTAGATTTAAATAATCATTTTAAACCTATTAAATATGAAGATACTGAAATTTATAAAACTTATAAAATGTATCTTGATAGACCATATCAAGTTTAAAAAATGATGTTCAGCGAACATGAATAAAATTAGTATATCTCTATATATTAATTTTTTTTGTTATGTAATTATAAAATAATATAAAAAATATGATATAATAAAAAAAAACAACTTTTGTATAACCAAAAAGCAAAAAAATGTAAAATTAAATGAAGGTGATAATATGGAAAATATGATATATGCAAAGGCTAGGGAATTTAAAGAAAAATATCCTATGACAATTTGTTGGCGGTTAAAAGCCCATAGTAAAATTATAGAAAAACATTTAAATACTGATGAAGATGTTAAATATGTATTTGCCGCTCAAAAAAATGCCAATCCATTAGATATTATTACAACTTATGTAGTAGTTATTACCAATAAAAGAATTTTGCTAGGGCAAAAAAGAGTTTTATTTGGTTATTTATTTACGGCAATCACACCAGATATGTTTAATGACTTAAAAGTTCAAACGGGAATTGTATGGGGAAAAGTATTTATCGATACAATAAAAGAACATATTTCACTATCAAATATCGATAAAAGTGCTTTATCAGAAATAGAAACTAATGTTACAACTTATGTTATGGAAGAAAAGAAAAAATATGCTTTACAAAATAATAATCAATCATAGAATAATAAAATCTTGTGCATAATAAATATACCAGTTGAATTTTTTTAATTATTTATATATAATTGAAAATAGGAGGTAGTGGTATTGAAAAAAGTTGTTCAATTGTTAATTTTACTCTTTGTATTTTATTATTTAATTCAATTTATTTTTCATTTTTTTGATAAAGGCTATGAAATTTCTTATACCAAAAATGTCGATGATAAAGAAATAAATATTAAAGAAGTTTACAGTTCAAATGAAAAAAATGAAAGAGATAATTATTATTTAGAGTTAACTGTCGATAATACTACATTTAATTTTAAAATTTATAATAATTTAATGAAATTACGCAATATTATCAAAGATGTTAAATATATAAAAACTGATACATATACTTGTATATTGCCAATTTTTAAAAACAATCAAATTTTAATAGATATACTTTGTAAAAATTCTAAAATGACTACTTATTATCATAATATTAAAGGTGAAAATCCAAAAATTGATGAATTTGCTAATAATATAGAATTATATAATGTTAATAATTGGATAGATAATTCAACAAAAACGACCAAACTAGATAATGTTTCTGTTTATGAAGAAAATATTATTAATAAATTATATTTAGGACTAACTAGTTACAATGGATTATATAATATTAATAATACGGAATCTAATAAGATTGTTGCTATGTCTATTTTTGATAATGACATTTATAATCCAAAAATTAGTGCACAAATTAATGGTTATTATCTTGTTGCTGATTATAATGAAAAATATGAATTTAACAAGTTTTATTTGATAGATTTTACTAAAAATATCTATGATGAAATTTCTAGTAAAAATAAAATATCGTTAAATAGTTATATTCAAGGAACTGTAGATAACAGTGTTTATTTAATTGATATTGATAATAGAAAACAATATGAAATAAATATTAAAAATAAGAGTGTCAATGAAATTGGAAATGAAGATATTGGCATAAAATTCTATAATAATGGAGTATGGGAGGATAAAAATATATTTGAAATAATTCAAAATGAAGAAAAATTTATATACCAAAATATTGATTCAACTAATTTTGATAAAGAATATTATAAAATAGATAAAATTGGTGGAGAAAAATCTGGTTACTACTACTTATATGAGAAAAATTCTAATATTTATAATGTTTATAAATCATATATAGAAAATCCTAATAATCCAATTTTCTTATTTTCAACAAGCAATATAGATAGAATTAAATATGTTGATGACTATATAATTTTTATAGATAATAATTTTGTTAAGATATATAATGATAATATTGGTATGAGAAATATAATAAAATATGATGAATTAGCATTTAATAAAAATCTAAATATATATGCTTATTATGATTAGTAATAATAAATTTATAAAAAAACTTTAAAAATATTGAAAAAAAAGTTTTTTTTAGTTATAATAATTAATAGAATAAAAGGGAGGCTAGATACTATGGATAAAATAGTAATTTTAAATGCGAATAATGAAAGTATGCAAGTTGAGGTTGTAAGATATATTGGGGAAGCAAACAATCGATATTTTATTTTTTCGTTACATGAATTAGATACACAAGGTCATATGGATATTTATGTAACTAAAATAGTAAATCAAAATGGAATGTTGATCGGTACTAATATAATTGATGATGTTGAATGGCAAAATTTAAGAAATAATTTACAAAGAATTATTAAAGAAAATAGAGCTAATGGAAATGCTATTGTTAATGATTTACCATATAACGAGTTACAAAATGTTAAAGTTGCTGATAGAAGAGCACTTAGACTATTAGCTACTTCTGTTGATATGTTAAATTTAGGATATAATCCTCAAGCAAATATAAATAATCCAGTTTCTGAACCAGTAAACAATAGTTTTGCACAACCTAATGTTCAAAATAATGTGCAAAATGGTGTTCAAAATGAAAGCATTCCACAAAATAATTTAGATATTTTCAATAATACTGTGCAAAACACTTCAAATGATGTGCAAAATCCTAATAATGATATGAATTATTATCAACAACCAATCCAACAAACAAATCCATCAGAAATGCAATGGGATATGCCACAAGCATATCAACAACCAATGCAACAACCAATGGCACAAACAGCTCAACAAGTAGGTCAACAACCAATGCCACAATACCAACAACCAATGCAACAAGTATATCAACAACCAATTCAACAACCATACCAACAACCAATGCAGCAATCACCACAACAAGCATATCAACAACCAATGCAACAAACATATCAACAACCTGTGCAAAACCCTGTTGATAATTCCAATTCAGATAATTATAAAGAATTGTATTTTGCTGAAAAATCTAAAAACGATCAATTAACAGCTGAAAACAATCAATTAATTAATGAATTGAATAATTATAAGATGATGATTTCTGATATTCAAAATGTTCTATCTAGATAATAGATAGGATATTTTTTTTGTTTTGTCATAAAATTAATTGGGTGGATATATGAAAAATGCAATTAATTATTATTATAATTTATATCCAATTAACATTTATCAAAACAATCGATTATATAAATTTTCTATTAATGATGTTGATTATTACTTAGTTCCTTATAATTATGAATTAAAAAATTTAGATATTTCATATAATATTTATCGAACCTTGCAGCAATATAATATTTATTGTCATCAAATTATTGAAAATACCAAAAATGAACTAATGACAGTTATTAATGAAAAACAATATGTTTTATTAAAAGCAGCAAAATATACCGATGAGAAATTAAATTTTATTAATTTAAATTATTATCCACTAGTGACATCATTTTTACATTTAGAAACAATTAGTCACCCTAAAAGTTGGCGCGAACTTTGGATGGAACGAGTTGATTATTTTGAATATCAAGTTAATAATTTTCAAAAAAAATTTCCTCTAATTAGGAAAACAGCAAGTTATTATATTGGATTGGCTGAAAATGGTATCCAATTATTAGAAGGTCAAAGTGAACATGATTATTGTGTATCACACCGAAGAATAAAAAATTATTATACTTTATTCGATTTATATAATCCACTAGAATTTATTATTGATTCTAAAATTAGAGATATTGCAGAATATTGCAAGGAACAATTCTTTTATAATGAGTTTAGTTTAGAAGATATAATATATTATTTAAATAATAATTCTATAAATAACGAACAAATTATTATGTTTTTTAGTCGTCTATTATATCCATCATATTATTTTGATTTATGTGATGAAATTATTTATAACAATGTTAATGAAAAAACATTATTACCCATCATAGAAAAAAATTATAATTATGAAAAATTTTTATCGCAAGTCTTGAATTATTTAAAAAGTCGTTATCAAATTCCAAATATAGAATGGTTAAAAAAAACAGAACTTTAAACTGTTCTGACTTCCTTAACTTCTGGTACTTCTTCCATGATAGTTGCCTCGATAACGTCTTTTAGAGTGACATCTAGCATACCACAATTTTGACAGGCACCTATTATTTTAACATAGACAATATTATCTTCATATTTTACAAATTCTACATTACCACCATCAGCAATTAAAAATGGTTGAATTTGTTCGATAATACCGATAATTACCTCTTCTTGATTATTCATATTTATCACCAAAATATATTATATAATAAAAAAAATAGAAAGTAAACTTGTTTCAAACTTAAGAAAGATATGATATAATTAAATTTAGAGGTGTTGGAATGCCAAAGTATCAAAAAGGAAAAATTGTAGAAGGAATTGTAACTGGAATTGAATCATATGGAATTTTTGTCTCATTTGATGAATTTTTTAGTGGTTTAATACATATATCTGAAGTGTCACATAATTTTGTTAAAGATTTACATGATTTTGTAGAAATTGGAGAAAATATATATGTAGAAATACTTGATGTCGATGAAAAACAAAATAAGCTTAAATTAAGCATTAAAAACATAAATTATAAAAAAAATAAAGTAAAAAGAAAAAGAAAAATCATTGAAACTAGTTTAGGATTTAAAACATTAGCCTATAAGTTACCATTTTGGATCAAAGAAAATTTAGAAAAAAATCAAAATGTCAGCAAATAATTATTAAAATGTATTGACAAAATTAACCATAGATGGTATCATTAAATACGTCTAATGAGTTTATTGGGCGATTAGCTCAGTTGGTTAGAGCACCTGCCTTACAAGCAGGGGGTCATAGGTTCGAGTCCTATATCGCCCACCATTAATGCCGGAATAGCTCAATTGGTAGAGCAACTGACTTGTAATCAGTAGGTTGTGGGTTCAAGTCCTATTTCCGGCACC
>CANROQ010000006.1 GCA_947632295.1 uncultured Bacilli bacterium | reverse complement strand
CAAAATAAAGGTAAAAAACAAATTGTTATTACTGAAATACCATTCGATGTTAATAAGGCATTATTAGTTAAAAAAATCGACGACATTAGACTTGATAAAAAAATAGATGGTATTTTAGAGGTTCGTGATGAATCGAATTTGGATAATCCCGAAACAATTGTTATCGATTTAAAAAAGGATGCTAATACGGATTTAATTTTAAATTATTTATTAAAAAATACCGAGATGCAAATATCTTATAATTACAACATGGTATCAATTGTTAATAATAGACCAATGACATTAGGTATTATCGATATTTTGAATGCTTATATTAATCATCAAAAAGATGTAGTAACAAAAAGAACAAAATTTGATTTAGAACATGCTAAAGCAAGATTACATATTGTTGAAGGACTTATTAAAGCGTTATCAATTCTCGATGAAATTATTGCTTTGATTCGTGCTAGTAAAAATAAAAGTGATTCGATTAACAATTTAGTAGAAAAATTTGCATTTACTGAAAAACAAGCAACTGCGATTGTCGATTTACAATTATATCGTTTAAGTAATACCGATGTTAATGAATTATTAGAAGAACAAAAAAATTTGAAAAAATTGATTAAAGCCTTAGAAAGTATATTAGCTGATAATAAGAAGTTAGCTGATGTCATTAAAGGTGAGTTAGTTCGTATTAAGGAAGAATATGGTGTTGAGAGAAAAACAGTAATTAAAGAAGAAGTAACTGAAATAAAAATCGATGCTACAACATTACTACCAAAAGAAGATTGTATTGCAGTTATTACTCATGATGGTTATGTAAAAAGAACTTCGCTTCGTAGTTACAATTCTAGCGATGATCATACTGTTATGGTTAAAGATGGTGATTATGTAGTTGGACAATTTGAAATGAATACTTTAGATACTATTTTAATTTTTACTGATTTGGGTAATTATCTATATGTTCCAGTTTATGAATTACCAGATTTAAAATGGAAAGATTTAGGTAAACACATTAGCAATATTATAAAACTTAGTGAAGATGAAAATGTTATTGCTGCTTATCCAGTTTTTGATTTTGAAAGTGATAATTTTATAACTATATTTACTAAAAATGGTATGGTTAAACGAACAAAATTATTTGATTTTAAAGTTCAAAGATATTCTAAACCAATAGTTTGTATTAAACTTAAAGATGATGATAAAGTTATTTCTATATGTTTAAACAATTATAATGATGTTTTAGTTACGACGAATAACGGATATGGATTAAGATATAAAGCTAGTGAAATTCCAATTGTTGGATTAAAAACAAGTGGAGTAAAGGCTATAAATTTAAAAAATGATTTTGTTGTAAATGGTGAGGTATTCAATGAACAATTATCAGAATATTTAACTGTTGTAACTAATAAAAAAACGGCTAAAAGAATACATTTAAATCAATTTGAATATATTAGTCGAGCTAAAAAAGGTGTACAAATAATAAGAGAAGTTAAAACAAATCCTTATAATATTTTGAAAACTGTTATTACTAATAATAAAGATATAATTGGATTAAAAACTAAAGATGAAATTATTGAAATAAAGAATACTGATATTTCAATTTTAGATCGTTATTCAACTGGGACAATTATTTCTAAAGCAAATATATTAGAAGCTTTTAAAATATGTAAGATAATAAAAAAAGAAGATAATTTTGAATCGACTAATTTAGAGGTAGATAAGAATATTGAACTAGAAAATATTGATAATAAAATAATGACAATAGATGATTTTTTGGATGATTTTAAAATTTAAAAGATAAAAAATGAAAAAAAATAAAAAAATAGTTTGATTTTATCAATTTATATGATATAATTAGTATGATATTTTAAAACTAGGGTATATTAGTACTCTAATAATAGTAAAGAGGGGAATATTATGAATAATGAATTAGGGGTTAATGATAACACAGAAATGTTAGAGGAAAACAGCGTATTAGATAATGACGATTTTTATGACAAAGAAATAATGGAATTAAGTGATGATGCAAATTTATTAGACGATGATTTTGATTCTATTGGAGAAGAATTAAATAATGATAATTTTGATTCTTTTGTAAATTCAAATAACGAGGATAGCATAAAACCTAATGAGTTTGAAACTGCTACAACTGAAGAAGAAAATACTGATAATGTTGAAACAAAATCATTTGATAATGAAGTAGAAAGTCATGATAAAGAAGATAAGAAAACTGAAGATGTCAATTTAGTTACTAAGTATAATGCTGAAGGAGAAAATGCTGATGTTCTTTCGGATTTTGATTCTTTATTTAATAATTTATATAGTGATGTTGTCGGAGCTAATAATTTTATTTCGAATTTAATTGAGAAAAAAACTTCTTTAAATAAAAATGAAAAATCATTGGAAGAAATAAAAGAAAAATTTGAAAAAGAAAAAGCTGAATTTGATCGTTATGTTGCTGAACAAAGAAAATCAATCGAAAAAGAAAAACAACAATGCGAAGAATATGTTGCAACGCAACGTCAAAGAATTGAAAGTGAAGAAGCAAAATTTAACGAAGACGTTTTAGCTAAAAATTCTGAATTAGAATTATTGGAGCAATCACTTAACATTACTAGGGAACAATTAGAAACTGAAAAAGAACAATTTGAAGCTTATAAAAAAGTAGAAGAAGAAAAAATTAAAAATGATCAAAGTAAATTAGAAGATGATAAAAATCAATTTGAAAAAGAAAAACAAATGACACAAAAAAGTTTAAAGGAAAGAGAAGATGAATTATCTTCAAAAGAACAAGAATTAGAAAAATTCAAGGAATTAGAACATTCTAAAATAAAATTAGAAAAAGAACAATTTGCAAAAGAAACAAGTGTCATTCGTCAAGGTTTAGATAACTCACAAAAAGAATTAAAAGCAAAACAAGATCAATTTGCAAAATATAAAGAAGTAGAAGAGAAAAAGTTAGAATTAGAAAATAAAAATTTAGCTCAAAGTTGTGCAAGATTTAAAACTTTAGTCTCTCAATTTAATACAAGTTTTTCACAATTACCAAATGAAAAGGAATAGTTGAATGTCTATAAGTAAGGTAGACACATCGCTATCTAATGATAGTGAAATTGATTTAGATAGAGATTTTGTTATCGATAATGGCTTAAAAGATAATTCTAATGGGGTTAGTGATATTAGCATATCAAATGAAAGTAATGGTAATTCACAAAAAAAATCTGTAGATATTGAGAATATCTTTGAACGTGCAAATAACAATGTTAAAGAAGCAACTAATATTTTTCAAAAAAATTTGATTTTAAAACAACAATTAGAAGAGAAAATAAAAAAATTCAATATTGAAAAAAATGCTTTTGAAAAAAAGAAAGAAATGGAATATGAAAAAATTAAAGAATATAAAAAAGCAGCTTATGAAAAATTAAAACAAAAAAAATCCATTATCGAAAAAAGTATTGATGAATTGAAACAACAACAAGATGCATTGAATGCTGATAAAATTGCTTTTCAAGCTAAAAGAAAACAAGAGTTAGAAAAGATAAAAGAAGAAAAACAAAAAAATATCTTATTCATGAAAGAAAAAAAGCAACAATTAGAAGAGTTAGAACAAGAATTACGTATTGAGCGTGAAAATTTGAATGAAGAAAAAGAACAATTGAAACTAGATCGTATTCAATGTGAAAGTGATAAAAGTGAACTTGCTAATAATTTAATGAAGTTTAATGAGTTAGTTGGTGAGTTTACAGTAGGAATTGAAAAATTTAGTGATGAAAATTAAATAAAACTGTCAAAATTTTGACAGTTTTTAAGTTTTAACGTAATACTAGTTTAGAATCATTAATCCATTCATCAAATGCTAATGATTTGTAATTATTAGTTACAATATCATTTTCTATTGCTGCGCAATATGTTAAAAGATCATTCATTGCTATGTCTTGCAAATCCATATTTAAATTAACTTTTAATTCGATTAATTTGAAAGTTAATTTATAAAGTAGTAAATCTAATTTTTGATTTTGTTTATAGGATAGATTATGCGTTAAATCGTGTATAGTAAGTAAATTTTCATATTGTGTTGCTAAAATTTTAAATTCATTAAACTTGGTTTTTAATGTATTATAAATTGGCATATATGCTTTTATATTATGAACTTTTGCTAATTTGAATGCAATATCACGTTCATTTTTAGATAACATATTTTCGTCAATAACTGTGATTTCATCATCTAAACTTGTTATAGTATCTAAATCTTTATTAACATATTTGTTTATTAAATTAAAAACATATTTATCAGTAATGGGATTATTTTTATATAATTTTAAACTATTTCTTAATGCCTTATTATTTACTTCTAATTTCATAAAATCTCCTTTATTTTAATAATAGGTTATATATTTCTTCAACTGGTTTTACTTCTATATTTTTATTATAATGTGGTTTTAAATGCAAATGATAATGTTTAACTTCTTGAACGCTTCCATTATTTTGAATAAGTGTAAGTCCGTCAATATTTAGTTTCTCTTTTAATAATTCTTCCATTTTCCTTGCTGTTTGCATAATTTTTAATAAAGTATCATCATCTATTTCTTTCAAGTCTAAATAATGTTGTTTAGGTATAATTAACAAATGTCCATTAACATCAGGGTTAATATCTAAAAATACTTTAACTATTTCATCTTCATAAATTGTATATGAAGGAATTTCACCAGCAATAATTTTACAAAAAATACAATCCATAATATCACCTTCCTATATGTTATTATAACAAAAAAATAAAAAGAGTAAACCTCTTTTTTGTGAATACTGCAAATATTCATTAATATTATGATATTTTTTTGATTATATATACATTTTTTTGTTGTTTTAAAAAATATTATGTGTTAATATATGGAAGAGGTGTTTTTATGGCAATTATATATTTACCAGTTAAAGAGATTAATAAGGCAAATAATATTAATTTAGAAAAAAAATATATATTAAAATATGAATTACAAAATGTTATAAATTTTTTAGAACATATTAAATCTTTATATCAGGATAAATATTTTTCCGAGGAATATAGTTATTATAAAATAGATCCTCAAATTTATAATATTTTAAATAATATGTTAAATTATAATTATTTAGATTTACGTGAAATATATCTATATTATAAAATTAACTTTACTGGTCGATTAAATAATCTATATACTTATTATGAAAAGAATAGTATGTTATCAAATCTAAATAATGATGATAGTATTTTAGAAAGTGTTCATCTATCCGATTTAGAAAAAATTAGTAATGAATTATATTTCTTAAAATTACAAGATATGTTTAGAAATTTAACGATTAATGAAAAAAATATGAAAGAACAAGAATTTAAAGAAATTATAAATAATTTTTTTGATTTATTTGATTGTAATGAAATAAAAGGTAAAAATAGACAAATAAATGATATAGATAGTGGTATTGCTTATTTTAATGCTAAAATATTAAAAAATTATCCATTTGAAAAAGTTTATAAAAAAATGTGTTAAAAAGTCGAATTAGTCGACTTTTTTAAGTAATTAGGATATAATTATTAATGGAGTTGATGTGTATGCATACATTAAAAATTGAAAATTTAACAGTTGAAGTTGAAAATCGAAAAATTTTAGATAATTTTTTTCTAACGATAAATAGTGGGGAAATACATGTTATTATGGGACCAAATGGAACTGGGAAATCTACTTTATCAAAAGTAATCATGGGAGATAATCATTATAAAGTACTTGCTGGACAAATATTTTTTGATGACAAATTAATTAATGATTTAACAGTCGATGAGCGTGCTCGATTAGGAATTTTTTTAGGAATGCAAATGCCGCTTGAAATTGATGGAGTTACAAATGCGGATTTTTTGCGTGCTGCTTTACATGCCAAAGAAGGAGATAATTTTAAATTATATAATTTTATCAAAAAAATGGATAAGACAGTCGAAAATTTAAAAATGGATAAGAATATGATTCATCGTGGTATAAATAAAGGTTTTTCAGGTGGTGAACGCAAAAAGAATGAAATTTTACAAATGTATATGTTAGAACCAAATACTTTAATATTAGATGAAATAGATTCTGGTTTAGATGTCGACAGCCTTAAAATTGTTGGTGAAAAAGTTATGGATTATTATAATGAATTTAAGCCAGCTATTCTTTTAATTACGCATTATCAAAGATTACTCGATTACATTAAACCTAATTATGTTCATATTATGAAAAATGGTCATATAATTAAAAGTGGTGATTTTAATTTAGTTCAAATTATCGAACAAAATGGTTATGATTTTTTTTGAAAATATTAGGGAAAATGATGTAGAGGATAAATAAAATTATGAATAAAATAGTTATTGGAAACAATGGATTAAAAGAAAAAAATATCGATAATAATATTAAAGTTAATTATTCAGTTAGTAATGATTTTATAGCGGTTAATAATTTAGAAATTAGCTGTTTGAATGATACTGATATATTACTTGATTATATAATTACTAGTGATATTAAAATTAATGTTTCAATTAATTTAAGTGATAATGTTAAGGTTAATTTATTTGAAAAATATAATGATGGTATTTTAAAAATAAGAAATAGTTATAATTTAAATTATAAAAGTGAATTAAAAGCTCAAAAATTTTATGATGTCGAACAAATAAAACAATTTGATGTAATCAATTTAAATGGTGAAAAAGCAAGTATTAATTATATTTTAAAGACGATTAGTTCTAATTGCGAAAAATATAATCTACTTATTAATCATAATGCAAAAAATACAACTAGTAATATTATTAATAATGCGATTAATATAAATGATGGTCAAATCATTTTTGATGTAACAGGAGTAGTACCAAAAGGTAATGTTGAATGCTTGCTTAATCAAAATAATCGTATTGTTACTTTTAATCAAAATAAATGTCAAATAAATCCTAATCTATTAATCGATGAGAATGATGTAGCTGCTAATCATTCGGCTTTTGTCGGCAAATTTAATGATGAAGAATTATTTTATTTACAAAGTAGAGGAATAAATTATAATGACGCAATTAAGTTATTAATAAAAGGATTTTTAATTAGTAATTTAACATTTGATGATGAATTTATGGCTGATTTAGACTTAATAATAAAAAAGTATTGGGGGTGAAAATATGAATCGTGAAGATTTTCCTATGTTAAAACACAATATAATTTATTTTGATAATGGCGCTACTACTTTTAAACCATATTGTGTTATCGATAAAATGTGTGATTATTACACTAATTATAGTTGTAATGCTCACCGTGGTGATTACAAATATAGTATTAAAGTCGATGAAGAATATGAGAATACTAGAAATTTAGTAAAAAAATTTATAAATGCTAAAAGTAATAAAGAAATAATTTTTACTAGTGGAGCAACCGATTCTTTAAATAAAATTATTTTTGGTTATTTTAAAAATTATTTAACTAGTGGTGATGAAGTTTTATTAACTAAAGCAGAACATGCTTCAAACGTCCTACCTTGGTTTGAATTAGCCGAAGAAAAAAATATTAAAATAAATTATATACCATTAAATGCTGATTTAACTTTTTCAGTTGAAGATTTAAAAGAGGCAATAACATCTAAAACAAAAGTAATTAGTATTGCGCATATTACTAATGTAGTTGGTGATATACGTGATATCAAAAAAATTATTGAGTATGCCCATAGTTTAAATATTTTAGTTGTGGTTGATGGGGCACAAAGTGTTCCACATATGAAAGTTGATGTTCAAGATTTAGATATTGATTTTTTAGCTTTTTCGGCTCATAAAATGTGTGGTCCAACAGGTGTTGGTATTTTATATGGTAAAGAAGAATTATTAAATAATATTAAGCCAATTGAATTTGGTGGCGGAATGAACGCCATGTTTACTTATGATGGCATTAGGCAATATAGTAATCTACCATATCTATTAGAAGCAGGAACGACTAATATAGCTAATGTTATCGCATTTTCAAAAACAATTGAATATTTAAATGAAATAGGTTTAGATCGAATTCATAAATATGAATGTGAACTTAAAGAATATGCAATTGATAAACTAAAAAAGATAAAAGATATAATCATTTATAATGAAAAAAGTGAAAGTGGTATTATTGCTTTTAATATGAAGGATGTATTTGCTCAAGATTTAGCTATTTATTTAGATAAGTATAATATTTGTGTTAGAGCAGGTAATCATTGCGCTAAAATCTTAAAAGATGAGTTAAAAATCAAAAATACATGTCGCATAAGTTTATATTTTTACAACACTAAAGAAGAAATTGATCATTTAGTAGAAGTTTTAAGCAATCCAAATTTAAAAAATGAAATTATATAATTCTTATAAGTATGGACTAATTAATTATTTTTTGGTATAATTAATTAGTCTTTTTAGTTTAAAGAAAGGAGTTTATATGAGTAAAATAAAAATATTTGGTTTAGGTGGTCTAAACGAAATAGGTAAAAACATGTATATTGTTGAAGTTGATGGTGATATTTTTGTATTTGATGCGGGATTAAAATTTGCTGATGATAAAATGTTAGGTGTTGATTATATTATACCTAATTATGATTACCTAAAAGAAAATTTTAAAAGAATTAAAGGAATTTTTATAACACATGGTCATGATCAACAAATGGGAGCCATATCTGATATTTTAACTGATTTACCAAATTTAAAAATATATGGTTGTCCATTTACGATCGATATTTTAAAGAAAACTTTGATTAATGATGGTATTCAAACTGCTAATTTAATTGAGATTACTCCTCATAAAAAAATAAATTTCGGTGCTAATAGTATTTTTCCAGTTAGTTTGACACATTCAGTACCCGATGCAGTTGGATATGTATTATATACACCCGATGGGGCAATTTTTTATACAGGAAATTTTGTTTTTGACCCAACGATGATGGGAAATTATAAAACGGATATAGGTAAATTAGCATATGTTGGAAAACAAGGTGTTTTGTGTTTAATGAGTGAATCTTTATATGCCGATAAATCAGGTTTCACATCACCTAATCATCGTGCCTCTAATATCTTAAAAGAAACTTTAGCAAAATATCCTAATCGAATTTTATTTAATGTTTTTGAAACACAAATATATCGTTTACAAGAATTATTTAATGAAATTAGATTAACTGATCGTAAAGTTGTTATTATGGGTAAACGCTTAGAAGAAATTGTAATCGATGCTATCGATAAAAAATATATTGATTTTGATAAAAATCGTATTAGTAATATTCATCATGTTAATGATCCAAATATTATTGTAATTGTATCCGATGAACGCGAAAAACCTTTTTCTAATTTGACAAGAATAGTAAAAGGTTACGATAAATTTATTAAGATAAATGAAACTGATACAGTTGTGTTTATTTCGCCAGTTTATGATGGTATGGAAATTCGCGCTACTAAATTATTTAATGGTATTGCCAAAATTGGTGCCTCATTAGTTATTTTATCTAATAAAAAATATTTAGGTCATCATGCTTCAGCTGAAGATTTAATGTTAATGCTTGATTTAATCAAACCAAAATATTATTTTCCAGTTATTGGCGAATATCGTCACCAAGTTGAAAACGCTAATAATGCGAAAAAATTAGGAATTAAGCAAGAAAATATATTATTAAAATTGAATGGACAAGTAGTAACATTTATAGATGGTAAGTTAGTTGATACAAATGAAACAATTCGAATCGATGATATATTAGTTGACGGTAAAACAGTAGGAGATATTGGTGAACTAGTATTAAAAGACCGTGAAGCATTATGTGATAATGGTATTGTTATTGTCAGTGTAAGTTTAGATAAAGTTACTAAAAAAGTATTAGCAGGTCCAGAAATTTTAACACGTGGTTTTATTTATGTTAAAGATAATGTCGATTTAATTAAAGAATCCGAAAAAATATCTTTAGAAGTAATTAATGAAAATATTGCGCATAATCATGTCGAATTTAATAAAATTAAAAATGGTATTAGAGATAGATTAGGTAAGTATTTATATCAAGAAACTGAATGTAAACCAATGATTTTAATAGTCTTACAAGAAGTTTAAAAAAAGTATAACGAGTTCGTTATACTTTTTATATTTTACGATATAATCCGATAGCTTTACCTAAAATAGTTACATTATCTAAAATAATTGGATCTAAAGTATCATTTTCTGGCTGTAGTCTAAAATAATCTTTTTCCTTATAAAATGTTTTTAATGTTACTTCATTTTCATCAGTCATTGCCACAACAATTTCCCCATTACGTGCCGTATTTTTTCTTTCGACGATAACAATATCACCATCTAAAATTCCTGCATTAATCATACTTGTTCCACTTACTAAAAGTGTAAATACTTCTTTATTATTAGGAATTAAATAGGCTGGTAATGAGAAAAAGTCATTTGGTCTTTCAATAGCCTCAATTGGATTTCCTGCAGTAATTTTTCCAAGTAATGGTACATCGATAATAAGTTCATTTTGTGGTTCATATTCATTTTTTACCAATAATTCAATAGCTCGATTTTTTGTATCATTTCTTCTTATAACACCTCTAGCTTCCAAGTTTTTTAAATGAGCATGAATAGTTGCTGGAGATGAAATTCCTAAACTTTCGCCGATTTCTCTAATAGTTGGTGGAAAACCATGTTTGACCATAAAAGACTTGATAAAATCAAGAATATCTTGTTGTCTTTTTGTAAGTTCTACCATATAAAACCTCCTATTTCTATAATAATGATAACATATGTTTTGTAAAATGTCAAACAATTGTTCGCAAATTTTACTAAAAACTATTGACACGAACTAAAGTTCGTGTTACTATTGTTATAGTAAAGGGAGGTAATAAAGATGAGTGAAATTTTAGAAAGTAAAGGAATATTTGTATTTTTTATATTTGTTATTATTATGGGAGTATTGGCAACTAATAATATAAATTCTATGAAAGATAGTGATACTAACAATAATATGGTAATATTGGATAATATTGCTAAATAAATATAAAAGTTAATATTTTTAATATTTATCTATTTAATATTTACGATAAATTTGTTATAATTTATTATGTCAAGATAGAGAGGGACTAAAAATGGATAGAGAAATAATTAATAATATTAAATCTTTAGCAATTGATATGATCGAGAATGCTGGAAGTGGCCATCCAGGTATTGCTTTGGGTGCTGCACCAATAATTTATACTTTATATTCGCGTCATATTAATCTTAGCATTAATGATACTAATTGGATAAGTAGAGATCGTTTTGTTTTATCGGCTGGTCATGCTTCAGCACTTTTATATGCAACACTTTTTATGGCCGGATTTGATTTATCAATCAATGACCTTAAAAATTTTCGAAGAGCAGGTTCTAAGACACCAGGACATCCTGAGGTTAAAACAACACCTGGAGTCGATGTATCAACTGGTCCATTAGGTCAAGGAATTGCTACTGCTGTTGGAATAGCTTTGGCTCAAAAAATGTTAAAAAAAAGATACTATTTTCCAAAAAAGAGTGTTATTGAAGTTGAAACGGCTTTACTAGATTATAATATATATGTATTATGTAGTGATGGCGATTTAATGGAAGGTATTAGTTATGAGGCTGCCTCATTTGCTGGAACTAATCATTTAGATAATTTGATTGTTCTTTATGATTCGAATGGTGTAAGTTTAGATGGTACAACTAAAAACACGTTTACTGAAAATATTGGCGATCGATTTAAAGCTATGGGTTGGAATTATGAATTTGTCAAAAATGGTGATAGTGTTGTTGAAATTGATAAGGCTATTAAAAAAGCAAAAAATTCGTCTAAACCTACTATAGTAGAAATAAGAACTATCATAGGTGCTGGATTAACCGGTCAAGGTACTAATGATGTTCATGGTGGTGTACCTAAAAAAGAAGCAATTTATAATTTAAAAAAGACATTGGGTATGGAAGGTAAAGAAAGTTTTTATTATTCTGAAAATGTTCGAAAAGAATTTACACGAATGGTTTCAGAGCGTGGTAGTCAAAAATATTCGCTATGGTCAAATAATTATCGTATTTATATTGATAAATTTTTGGGTGGTGACAGTTCTTCTCTTAACTATCTATTTAATCATAATACAAATGTTAATTTAGTTAATGTCGATTGGCGTTTTGAAGTTGACATGAAAGAAGCAACACGTGTTACAAATCAAAAAATAATGGATGAAATTTCTAAAATGTTACCAAATTTTGTTGGTGGTAGTGCTGATTTAGCAAATACTACTAAAGTGTTTTTACCATCACAACAAAATGTTACTTTTGAAAATTATGATGGTAAAAATATTTTCTTCGGTGTTCGTGAACATGCGATGGGTGCAATTGCAAATGGTTTATGCTTATGTGGATTTAGATCATTTTGTTCTACTATGTTAGCATTTTCCGATTATCTAAAACCATCTATTAGAATGTCAGCCCTTATGAATTTACCAGTAACATACATTTTTTCTCATGATTCAATTGGGATTGGTCAAGATGGACCTACGCATCAACCTGTCGAGCAATTAGCTATGCTTAGATCTATACCTAATGTTAGAGTTTATAGACCAGCTGATGCTCATGAATTAGTTGGTTCATGGCATGAAATATTAAATAATAATCAAAAAACTAGTGTTTTGATTTTATCAAAACAGGATGTATTGTTATTACCAACGACAAATGCAAGTGAGGTTAGTCATGGTGCTTATATCGTTAGAAAAGAAAAAAATAAATTAGATGGTATTATAATTGCAACAGGTTCTGATTTATTTATGGCCATTAATTTAGCTAGAGACTTTTTCGTTAATAAACAAATTGATTTAAGAATTGTCAGTATGCCAGAAATGTCTTTATTTTTAGAACAATCTCAAGATTATAGAGAAGCGGTTTTACCACCTAATGTTAAGACTTTTACTATTGAGGCTAGTTCGGACTATAGTTGGTATCAATTTGCCACTTCAAAAGATTATGTTTTTTCAGTTAATACTTTTGGTGTTAGTGGTACACGTGATGAAGTTAATACAACTTGTGGTTTTGATTATTCAGTTATTAAACAAAGAATGGAAACACTTTTATAAGTGTTTTTTTCTACAAATTTTTTTCTTTTTATTTTATATAATAGTTTTGGTGATAAAATGCGAAAATATTATTTATTCATAATTAGAAAGGATTTTTATTCGGTATATAAGGATAACGCTAATATCTTATTTTTAACTTTAGATAATATTTATAAATTAAAAATTCCCAATTTAACATATGGTGTTTCCATATATAATCAATTATGTCAAACTTTTAATATTGGTGTTATAAACAATTATTTAAAAAATAAAAATAGAAAATACATAAAATCTTATTATAATAAATTTTTTATTAATGATATTTATGCTAAAGAGAAAACTTGTGTTCAAGTTAATCATTCTTGTATTGTATTAAAAACTAATAGTAATATGCCATATGTTTTACAAATTTTTAAATGGTATAATCAGCATATTTTTGTATGTGATTTTGAAAACAATGATTATTTTTGGTTAAATGACTATAAATTACATCACCCAAAATATGAATATTCAGTGTAACAAATAAATATAATCAAATAGGACTTGTAAAAAAATAATAATTTTAGTAAAATGTTTATAGGAAGGAAATGATAAAATGAATTGGGGACAATTTTTTCTAGATTTGCTTAAATTTTTAATCGGTTTAATCGCTGGTGGTGTAATAGGATTTTTTGTAGCACGTCATTATATGAAAAAATATATGAAGAAAAATCCACCTATAAATGAACAAATGATTAAAGCAATGATGACACAAATGGGTAGGACACCAAGTCAAAAACAAGTTAATCAAATGATGAAATCAATGGCTAAGTATATGGACTAGTCATTTTTTTTGAAAGGAGATTTTATGCGACCAATTATTGGGGTTGTTTTACGACCAGATAAGAATATTAATGAAAAAAACGTTCAAATTATTTACAATAATATTTATAAGGCTTTAAATGAATATGGTGCTTATACAATTGGTATTATTAATGATATGAAAAGTTTAGAAATATTAAATCAATTTGATGGTATTGTATTGCAAGGAGGAAATTTTGCCACTGAGTTTGATTATGAACTAATAAAAAAATGTTATCAGTTAGATTTACCATTACTTGGCATTTGTCTAGGTATGCAAACGATAGGAGAGACATTTGGTGGCAATTTACAAGAAATATCATCCAATATACATAATCCAATTGAAAATCTACGTCAACATAATATTACAATTTACAAAAATACAAAATTATTTGATATTATAGGAGAGTATAATATCAGTGTTAATAGTCGCCATAATTATGAAATTAAAGGAACTAATTTAACTATTGCAGCTCGAAGTGATGATGGTGTTATCGAAGCTATCGAAGATACCACTAAAAAATTTTTTGTAGGTGTTGAGTGGCATCCTGAAGATATGATTAATTATGATGATTATAGTAAAAAAATATTTAAATCATTTATTAAATCTTGTAATAAAGAAAACTAACCTAATTTTTTGGTTAGTTTTTGCTGTTTTTCATTATTTAATTTATAAGTGTTATATAATTCTTGATTAAAACAATAGATATGTAATAATTTATTAATTATTATATCCATTCTACATATACCATGAAATTTATAAAAATATTTTTGACATTCTATTAGTTCATCATTATGCTTTTTTATTAATTTTGTAAATTGTAAATCTTTTTGTAACATCTCTAATTTTATATTATCTTGATATTTTTCATCAATATAACTATATTGCGTAACAAATTCATCGAAGATATTAAAAAAATCCTTTTCTATTAATAAATTTAAAAATTTATTATCATCAGGAAAAATTCCATTACAAATAAAATACATTATTTCTATATTATTTTTTAATTCAATTTTTTGGGAATTAGACTTATATAATATATAATTTTCTAAGGTTGTACTAACATTTGGTATTTGTTTAAATATTATTTTAGGTTCTTTTTTAGATTTACAATTATGATTTAATGGTTCATATACGGTACTTTTTTTACGTGTATTTTTTGTAAAATATACACTATTTTCATATATCGCATATTTTTTTATTTCTTCTAATCTTTCGCTGTCGATTTGTCTTAATTCTTTTGTACTACATATTTTCATTTGAAATCTCCTTGTCGTTTTATAAGTTATATTAAATTATATTATATTATAATATAAAATATAATTAGTCAACTATAAATTTTCAATATTAATTGATATTTAGAAAAAAATAATATATAATCTCATTATGAAGGTGGTAAAAATGAAAATAAAGTATGAATTGTTAAAAAAGTCTGGAAATGCACGATATGGTCTTTTGCATACTAATCATGGTGATTTTGAAACACCAATGTTTATGCCTGTTGGAACTCTTGCTACAGTAAAAACATTGACACCAGAACAAGTTAAAAATTGTGGAAGTGGTATAATTTTGTCCAATACTTATCATTTGTGGTTAAGACCAGGTGAAGATATTGTAAATAAGGCTGGTGGTTTACATAAATTTATGAATTATGATGGACCAATTTTAACTGATAGTGGAGGTTTTCAAGTTTTTTCTTTAGCCAAACCTAAAGATATCACCGAAGAAGGCGTAAAATTTAAAAGTCATATTGATGGTTCAAATTTATTTTTAACACCTGAACTATCGATTCAAATTCAAAATAAACTTGATAGTGATATTGCAATGAGTTTTGATGAATGCATCCCATATCCAGCCGATTATGAATATGCGAAAAATAGTACTGAACGTACACTTCGTTGGGCTAAACGTGGCCAGGAAGTTTTTAACAATCCTAATCAATCACTATTTGGTATTGTCCAAGGTGGCGAATATACTGATTTGAGGGAGTATAGTGCCAAAGAAACCGTCAAATTAAATTTTGATGGTTATAGCATTGGTGGAACTAGTGTTGGTGAAGATAAAGATACGATGTATAAGATGATTGAAGATGGAATTCGTTTTTTGCCAAGTGATAAACCTCGATATTTAATGGGAGTTGGTGAGCCAGTTGATATCATCGAAGGTGTAATTCGTGGTATCGATATGTTTGATTGTGTCTTGCCAACTAGAATTGCACGTCATGGTAATGCTTTTACTCATAATGGAAAAATAAATATTAAAAATGCGAAATATAAAGAAGATTTTACACCATTAGAGGATAGTTGTGATTGTTATGCTTGCAAAAATTACACGAAAGCCTATATTAGACATTTAATAATATGTGGTGAGTCTTTAGGTGGAACGCTTTTATCTATTCATAATATTCGCTTTTTAATAAAATTAACTGAAGATTTGCGTGAGGCTATCAAACAAGATAAATTATTAGAATTTAGGGAAGAGTTTTTAAAAAATTATTTAAGGGATGAGTAAGTGTGAAAAATATATTTAATTATATAAATAACTATGGACATTTATCTTTTTTAGAAGAACCATTTAACGATATCGATAATTTAGTTTTTTCTGCTATATCTTATGTCGATTATGATTCGGATGATGATGTCAATAATTTAACGATTAAGGAAATTGCCCATAGATATTTTTCAAAACATTCAAATAACGAAATAAATATGAATATTATTGCGGTTAAAACTGGCATTAA
>CANROQ010000005.1 GCA_947632295.1 uncultured Bacilli bacterium | reverse complement strand
TTTTATAAATTCAAATTTCATACTTATCACCGCAAGTAATATTATACAAAAAAATGACTACATTTGTAATCATTTTTTACTATATAAAATTAAAAAGGAGAAAATTACCACGACCCATACTTTTTTAGTTCACCTGAAACTAGATTAAGTACGCTATAGCCTATATCTAAATACATACTGGTAAAACATATGTATCTAATATTATTATAAATAATTACTTTTTATCTATACTGTCAGTTTTTGCCATTTCATAATAATTACTGTTAATAGCAATTCCTAATACTAAAATATAAGATAGTATATATATCCACATCATCAAAATAATTATATTAGATAAACTACCGTAAAAAATATCATATTTTGAAAAATGTGCAACATAATAAGAATAAATAGCAGTTACTAAAATCCATCCAAGTGTTGTAAAAATAGCGCCTTTATTCATATATTTACTAGGAATACTTTTATCAGGAGCAATCGTATATAAAAGTTTAACACTAAAGAAAATAATAAAGAAAGCAATTGGCCATTTTAAATAGACAAAAAGTGGATAAATAAATGACGAAATATTTTTTAAAATACCTATTTCAAAAATAGCTTTTAATATAAAATTACCAAATGCTAAAACAACTATTGTAAATATAAAAAGTGTTACTAATAATATGGCTAAAATTAAAGCCTTTATTCGTCTATTTAAATAACTACCTTGTTCAAAATTATAAAGAGTATTTGATGTTACAATAATTGAATGTGGACCATTTGACGCTAAAATAAAAGCTGTAATAGTAAAAAATCCAACATTAAAGTCTATTCCCTTACCAGTGATAAAAGGAGTTATAATTTCCGCAACTTGAGCCGGCAAATTATGGCTAACAAAATTTATAACAGAATCTAAGGAAATAGAAAAAGTAGACGCAATTAAACCAATTAAAACGATAATTGGAATAACTGATAAAACAAGAAAAAAGGCTAAATTACCAGGCAAAATTAACATTTCTGGTCGCATTATTATCAAGCATAATTTTTTTAAAACTCTTTTTAAACGTTGCTTCATTTTTCATCACCTTTTAAAAGAAGCAAATATTAATTATTCGCTTCTTCTTTATTATTTCGCATTTCAAGAGTTGCTTCATTAATCGCATCATCAATTGTTTTAATTGCATCATTGATCATACTATAACCTATAGCAATTCCAAAACCATGGGCTAATTCTTTAAATTCTTTATTTAATTTTCTAATATAAGAAATAATTTGTTTTTCATCATAACCAACTAAATATATTAAAAATTCATTTCCATTTGTTCTAATAATTTCTGAATTTTCAATTTGATTTTTAATTAAAATATTAGCGGCTTCCCTAATTAAATTATCACCTTCATTATGACCATAATTATCATTAATATAAGTGACATTATTTAAATCGGCAATAATTATCGTTTGTGGATATACTTCACTACTATCCCATTTTTCAATACTATCATTTAAATAATTTCTATTTTTTAAAGATGTTAACATATCTATATATCTTAATTTATCACCTTTAGCAAAATTATTATTTTTCTTTTTGCTTTTTATTATCAATTTAATAATTATAATAACTATTAGAATTAAAAGAACGCTTCCACTAATTATAGCTATCATACGATAATCAATATTATTGACTATTTCTGTAGATATTGAGTTATATTTTTGATTAATAATTTTCTTATCATTCATAAATGATAAATAGAAATTTAATAATTTATAAAATATGGCATTATCTAAAATATTACGAACGATATAATTATAATCATCATTTAAATTATAAATATATTTTAAATCATAATCGCTAAAATATGTATTAAAATAATACTTATAAGTTAAATAATCAATGACAACTAAATTATTACTGTTTAAAGAATTAATTAATTGTTCTATATTTTTATGTTTATTAACTTTAAAACCTTGAGAAGTAAAATATGCATCTAATTTAGTATCTTCAATAATATTAATATCAAGATTTAACAATGAATTCATAGAATTTATAACAATATCATTATCTTTTCTACCAAGTACTACTAAATTTTCATCATAATTAGATACGGTGTTTAAAACATCAATTGAATAATCGTTATTCGCAATATTATCAAACATAAAATCGATTTTATTTTCATTAAATGCCTTTACTAAAGCATCATAAGAGCCAAATTTATCAAAAGATATTTCAATATCGGCAAAATTCATAAAATCTTCAATTATTTGTCTATTAATTCCTGTATTTTCAATATCAAAAGGTACATTATCTACAAAACCATACGAATAGCGTTTACTACGAAATTGTACCTTTTGCTTTTCATCTAAAGAACTCTTATCGAAATAAAATTCAATTAAATAATCATTAAATTTATTATCAAAATTTTCTAGTGCCCACTTATTGTAATATTTAGTTAAAATTTCATTTAAACGATCATTACTACCTAATGTTAAAACAAATTTTTTAGAAACTTCTGTAACAGTATAACTAATATTATAATCAGGATAATCTAAAATTTCATCTAAATAAATAGTTTTGGGAATAATTATGGCATCGACAACTGGTAAAATATTATTTTTTGGGTCACTTTTTATAGAATTAAATAAATCAGTAACCGTGTCTCCTGCTTTAAAAGAAACGTTAGCATTTTTTAAATAATAGGCTATATTTGAAAGTTCTGAATTTAAAACACCAATAACAACATTGTTTATTTGATCTAAACTTTCATATCTTTTACCACTTTTATCTAAAATAACATATTCATCTTCATAAATTAAAATATCATTTTTTTCTACTTTATCGACAATATTAAAACCATACTCTGTATTTGATTTTGTTCCTAAAGAATTAGAAATTCGATTAAATTCTAAACCAGTTATTTCTTCTAAATTATCTAAAAAATCTAAAAAAATTCCCTTACCATCGTAACTGAAGATAGGTATATCTGTAACAACTGAAAAATCAAAACGTTGATTTTTATTACTTTCAATCCATTGTTTTTCAAGTATATTCAATGTAGTTGTTTGATCTTCTTTTGTTAATACAAAATAACTAGCAACTCCAACTAACGCTACTAATGCACCAACAATAATTCCAATTAATAACTTCTTTTTTTTCATTTTCAACACCTAACTTTTAAAATGTAAAGCCCGCTTTAGATTTATGTTTATATCCAACTATTGGATAATTTTGATTTTCATCATCTTCATTAGTTATCATAGCCTGTATATCATAAAATTCTTTTACATCATCAGGTAATATTTCTAAAATTTTATCGGCATAACTTTTAGCTGTAATATCATCAACATCAGCTTTAACATCAATAATAAAATCAATACGACGACCTATGATTGTATTTTTAACTGTATTAATAGTATCGATATCTTCTAGTTCTTTTTTAACTTTCTTTAAATCACTATCCGATACTTGATGTTCCTCAATACCATCTAAACGATTTCCAAATACACTTCCTTTATTAGAAAAAAATAGAGATTTTGCAACGATAATTCCAACAATTAAAACTATCAAAAGTATAACTAAAGTTACAACTAAAAAACAATGTTTTTTTACAAAAGACACAAATTTCATATATTCACCTCAATAATATTCATTATACTATAAATATTTACATTTTTCAAATTTTCATTATACTTTACAATAATTTACGTATAATTATTGTAAACTAAAAATAGCAACCTCACTATTTTTCGAAGTTGCTGATTTATTTATTTTTCTTTTCCTTCTAATTTTGCTAAAACTTCACGAGTTACTTGAATTGCTTTTTCTCTAACTGCTACAGCTGCATCTTCTAAAACTGGTGTTCCTTTTTCAACTGCATAATCAACTAATTCTTCGGCCATATTTTTAATATCATTAGCCTTCTTTTTAGCAATTTTTAAAACCTTTTCTTTATCTAAATCTTCTAATTCTGTTTTAATTTCAAAAATTTTTGCTTCAATATTTTCTTTAACTTCTTTTGCATCAACATTTTTTAATTTTTCAATTAATTCATCCATCTTTTGTTTTAATTCTTTTCTAGTTTCACTACCTTTTTTAGGAGCAAACAAAACTCCTAAAGCAGCACCAACCGATGCGCCTAAAACAAATTTTCCTAAACCACTTTTTTTCTTATTTTCTTTATTCTTCATTAATATCTTCTCCTTTTTTCTTTCTTCTTTTAAAAAAATTTCTTATACCATTAGCAACAAAACTAACAATTTTATCATTTATACTAGATAAACTATCAGTTAGTGTATCGATTACCGAAAAAGCGTTATCTAATTTACTAACTTTGGTATTAACATTATCGACAATTTGATCGACTTTTTTCAAAGTACCAATCATTTTAATAACTAAAACAATCAATACTATTAATAATATAATCGCTAGTATAAATAATATGACAGGAAAAATATCATACATTAAATCCACTATTCATCTTCACCTTTCTCATACATCGAATCAATTAAGTTAAATAAATCACTTTGTGTTAAATCTTCATCCTCATCTTTATTTTCTTCATTTTCAATAGTATTATTCATAATATAATCATCTAAATCTTTATCATTAGAAATTTCTTCATTTGAATTTTCTTCTTCAGTTAAATTTTCCTCTTCATTTTCATCAAATGCAGCTTTTGCAAGTAAATCATCCAATGTTTCATCATCATACTCATCTACTTTTTCAGTTTTATTTAGTTTCTTAGTTGTAACTTTTTCCAAATCATCTAAAGCACTCTCAATATCATCTTTTTCTTCAACTTGTCCATGTTTACTCTTATATTCTTCAGTTGGAGTATTTAAAAATTCATCAATACTATTATATTCATTATCATCAACTAAATCGGTCAATAGATTATGTTCATTTTCTTCTTTTTCCTCTTTATTCGTATCTGGTTCCATAAAAATTGAAGATTTTGCAAATAAAGATTTTTCTAAATCATCTTCTAATGTACCATAAGCCTTTCTTCTTACATCATCGATTGTCAAAGGCTTTGAAGGATCTCGATATTCAGTATGAACCACTTTTTTAGAAGAAATATCTTCTTTACTATAATTTTTATCAAGTACACCATAAATTGGTGAAATAATTGGAGTAGGTTTGAAAACTTTAGGTGTTTCCTTTTGTTCAATTTTTGTTCCATATACTTCTTTTTTTGGTGGTTCCTTTTTTGGTTCGACTTTCTTTGGTTTTTCTTCTATTTTTTCAAAATCTTTATCGTCAAAATAAACAGGAAAAACAAATTTTTCTTCACGTTTTAATACTTTCTTTTCTTCAACTGGTGCCACCTTTTTTTCTTCATGTTTAATAGGTTCTTCTTCCATCACATACTTTTTAACTAAAGCTTCATTTTCCATTTGCGATGACATCCTCGTTCTCGATACTTGAACAGGAGGCTCATATTCCACTTTTCGTTTTTTAATTTCTGGCTGCTCTACTATATTTGGTTTAATTTGAGGAGCAGCTTCGACAACCTCTTCTTCCTCTTCTACTTCTTCTGTAAACATATTTTTAAATTTATCTAATAATCCCATTTAAATTCACCTTATTCCTTATTTTCATATTCGTATTCTAAATTATTTGTTGTTCCAACTTTAGATGTAAAAATATCATATTTTTCCTCTTTATTTATAAAATATTCATCATTAAGCATCAATTTTATTACATTTTTATTAAATTTAATTGTCGACAAAATATATGTTGAATTTAAGACAACCGAATTTATATCTTCCTCATAAACCAATGCTTCTATTTTAGCGTAATTATACATAAATTCAATTAAATAACGATTACCTACTTTATTAATTTCCAAATAACCTTTTTTACCATTAATATCAATATATCTTGAATAATATGCATCGCTATTTTCTTTATAATCAAAATCAATTTTATTATAATAACTAATAACATCAATATAAAGATAATAATAATAACCATTAGAATATAATTTGTCATTTAATTCAATTGTATCAATATAATTCATACCTCGTGGTACATAATATTTATAACCTTTACCAACGCGATTATACAATTTATTATCTTTAGATAAAACAACATCAATAATATTATCAATATTACTTGTATCAATTCTAACAATTGTACAACCAGTCATTAGAATTAAACATAACGCAGTTACAATTATTTTTTTCATATTTCACCACTCTATTATAAGTATAACAAAAATATATAATTAAATAAAGTTTTTTTACTAAAAACTATTTATTGACCTCTACATAATAAATTATCATACCTTGTGATACAAATTTAGTTTCATATTCAGTTGGAATATTTTTAGAAATATCATCATCATACAAATCTAGGCTAATATCGCCTATTTTATAGCCATAATCCACAAACGATTTTAATGAATATTCAAATAAATGACGATTATCAGTTTTCATGATAATTTTATTAGTATTTTTAAAAATTACATCATATTTTTTTAAGAAAATAGGACTTGTCAAACGACGATTAGTATGTCGCTTTTTAGGCCATGGATCAGAAAAGTTTAAATAAAGGCAATCGATTTCTTTATTAAAAATATTATCAATTTCTAAAGCATCCATTTTAATAAGCCTCAAATTTGGAATATCTAATTCATTTAATTTTTCAATTGCTCTTACCATTACACTATCAAATTTTTCAATACCAATAAAATTTATATCAGTATATTTTAGAGCATTTTGAATAATAAAGTTACCCTTTCCCATTCCAATTTCCACATATATAGGATTATTATTTTTAAAAATATTACTAAATTGACCACTAAAATCACTTGGATTATTTATTATATATTTTGAATTTTCTATTTTCTTTTCCGCATCTTTAACTTTTCTAAGTCGCATTAAAACACCCACATTCTAATTAATTATATCACATATTTATGATAAAAGCATATAATTAATTAGAATACTTAAAGGAGAGTGTAAAGTGAAAAAAGATAGAGATTGTGGTATGACAGCATATCCTGTTTATCAACCATATCCACAAGTTGGTCCAATGATGCAACCAGGGATTATCCAACCAGGTATAGTTCCACCAATGATGGCACCTGGCAATGTTCAAATTCCAATGCAATATCAAACAACAAATATGCAAGATTCTGTTAGTTCCAATACCATTGAACAGCAAATGACACAAATTCAAAGACAAATCAATAATTTAGAAGCCCGTGTTTCTAAATTAGAAAGTTCGATAAATACTATTAGTGGCTCAGCATTTAATTCGACACAATATTCTAGTGGTAACTATCATATCGTTTAAAAAAAGTAGATAATCTACTTTTTTATTTTAATTATTATCATTGCTTCTTAGTAGATAAAGTTAAACATAGTATTAATGGAAAACTAATTACAAAAATAATTATATATCTTGTTATCGATATTGGCATACTTAACATAAGCAATAACCACCATATTATCAATGGTAAAAAATATATTAATAAATCAAAATTTTTATTATAAATACATAATATAGTACATATTAACAAAATATATATCGCAAAACCTCCATGACTTTTTATACTAAATAATAAACTATTATTAAATAACATATTTTCAATTTTAGATACTATATTAAAAGTTATGCCTTTTTTATATGTCAAAACATCCTTTTTACCATTATCATTAAAAATAAGGGAAGAAGTATCATCACTCCAAAAAAAGCCATAATAAGGAGATGAAACCGGCGTAATACGCCACAAAGTATTTTGCAATTCTAATAATGAATTTAAATAAAATACTGGTCTATCAATAAATAACTTTAAGTTTAAATTTAATAAATTCCTATAATTAAAATTTAACATATTAATAGAATATTGATGTGGTATAGACCATAATCTTGATAAAGAATCGCCATCATATTTAATATATTTATCCTTCCAAACTTCTAATGGAAAAAGTTTTTCTAGATATTTTATCTCTTCAGTATTAAAATTATAATTATTGTTTATAAATGTACCAACTTGATAAATTGGAACTGTATATGTTATATAATTAGGAAATGAAGAAATCTTAAATACATTTTTACCCAAAATACCTATCATAAAAAATAACATTATATTAAATAAATATAAAAATAATAATATTAAATATTTTTTTATCATTAAATTTTTTTTAAAATATAGAAATAAACCTAACATCGAAAATACTGTTATTAATATACCAGCATGTCTAAAATTTGATACAATAAAATTAGAAACTAAAAATATAATCATTTTTTTTATATTAACATTTTTAGATAAAACAATATCTAACAAAACTAAACATAATAAATACAAACCATTACAAAAAATTGTATCTTTCCATAAAAATATATTTTGCTTAAAACCAACTAATAATAATATTTGAAAAATCGAAAACAATATTAATAATTTAGCATTTTTAGTTTGTCTATCTATTATTTTTAATGAATAATATAAATTAAAAAGCCATAGCATTGATTGTATTATAATTATTAAAAAAGGTGAATGAAACATATATTTAATTATGTTTACAAAAATCGTATACGCAAATGTATGCCAATTAGAAATATCTGACATATTATGATTATAAATAAATAAAAAATCACTATCATAATAACCTGTATTACTTGAACAAATATATAAAATAATAAGTATTAAAAAGCAAATCATACTTCCTAATATAATTTTTTTTCTAATTTTAATACTACTATTACTGCTAATTGTAAATTGAAATAATTTTAATAAACAAATAAAAATAGATAAAATAAATATAATTATATGGATAATCGCATAAATAAAATAAAAAACATTTTTAGTATAATTCAAATTCAAAAGTAATTCATTTATAGGTAAAATAATTAAAAATAGCATGGTCAAAATAATACAAATCAATATATTTTTTTTATTTAAATTATAATTTTTTTGTTTATTTAATTTTAATATTATTAAAGAAATTAATTCTATTACAATTGAAATATTAAGTGCCGAATATTCTACTATATTATAAAAATAATGATTTATAATATAAAAAATTAATGATAAAAATAAATCAAGTACAAGAAAAATAAATAATATAAATTTTTTATACATTAAAAATAATCCTTTTATATAGTTTTAATATAATTTTGTGCAGTTTCTAAATCACTAAAATGAATTTTTTCATGACCAATCACTTGATAATCTTCATGTCCTTTACCTAATATCAATAAAATATCATTATCATCAAGCATATTTATACCTGATTCTATCGCTTCTTTTCTATCATACTTAATTAAATAATTATCCCTAACAAGACCACTTACAATATCATTCATAATGACTTTTTCATCTTCAGTTCGAGGATTATCATCAGTAAAAATGACAAAATCGGATTTTTCAGTTGCAATAGAACCCATAATTGGTCTTTTAGTACGATCCCTATCACCACCACAACCGATTATTGTAATAATTTTACCCTTTTTATATTCTAAAACATTATCAATTATATTTAATACTGCATCAGGCGTATGAGCATAATCGATAATTATAACTGAATTTTTATATTTTAACATTTCAAAACGTCCATTAGGTGCTTTAAGACTTGATGATAATTCTATTATTTTCTCTAAACTATAACCCATTTTATTTAAAATTATAAGTAAATTCATATAATTATAGATATTATATTTACCAGGTATATTTAATCTAACATGATATTTTTTATTTTCATGTAAAACCCAAAATTCACAAGCATCAATATGTAATGTGTAAGATAAGATTCTAAAATCAGAATAATTTGAAGTGCCATAAATGATATTGTTATTACTATCTAAACAAAAATCTTTATAATATGGATCATCACCATTAATAACCGCAATTTTTTCATTTCGTAAATTTTCAAATAATTTTAATTTAGCCATCTTATAATTTCCTAAATTACCATGAAAATCTAAATGATCTTGTGTTAAATTTGTAAATGCAGCATAATCAAATTCAATACCCATTACACGATTTAAAGCTAGTGCATGGCTACTTACTTCCATCGCAATAACTTTAACATTATTTTTAATACAATAGTCAAACATATCATATAATTCAATTAAATCCGGTGTCGTATTATCTAAGTCCTTAACTTTATTATCTACATAAAAACCAATCGTTCCAATATAAGCAACTTTAACTCCTAACAATTTTAAGGCTTGATAAATCAAATAACAACTAGTAGTTTTACCATTAGTTCCTGTTATTCCAATAAATTTAATTTGCGATAAAGACTCTTTATACTGTTCTTTTAGCAAATTAGCCAAATATTCTCTTGTATCAGGAACAATTTGTGTAGGTACACTATAATTACCTTTTTCAGCAATAATTTTTGAAGCACCATTTTCAATTGCTTTTTCGATAAAATCATGACCATCGGTATTTAGGCCTTTAATCGCAACAAAAATATCACCTTGTTTTATTTTTCGTGAATCGACTTGAATACTCATAAATTTCCTCTTTTCTAAAATCAACCTAGTCATTTTAATATATTAAAACTTTTTACTTTTATTCTAACTATTTAAATTGTACTACATAACAAAAATTTAAGCAAACAAAAATGATAGACTTAACTATCATTCATTAGTCGCAAAATACCTATCATACCAAACTAAAAAGATATAGATAGTCCAAATTTTTCGGCTATTATCATATTCACCCTTTCGGTGATCATCTAATAACTTAACAATTTCACTCGTATTAAAAAATTCACTAGCATTTAAAAAACGAGTTTTAATTTTATCGTAAATATCATCATCTTTTATCCAATTTCTAATAGGTACTGGAAAACCTAATTTCTTCTTATTAGATACTTTATCATCTAATACTTCACCTGCAACACGTCTAAAACATTTTTTGGTAGTTGTCTTATCAACTTTATATTTAGTTGGCAACCTTCTAGCATAATCTATCACAATTCTATCTAAATATGGAACTCTAACTTCTAAGGAATTAGCCATACTCATTTTATCAGCTTTAAGTAAAATGTCACCAATTAACCAAAAATTAAAATCGATATACTGCATTTTTGTAACATCATCTTTATCTTTAACTTTATCATAATAAGGTTTAGTCAATTGTTGATAGCCATTATGATAAGGTTTATAAGCAAGAATTTTTTTAACTTCTTTATTATTGAAGATAAAAGCATTACCAACATATCTATCTTCTAATTTTTGACCACGACGAATTAAAAAATTAATGCCTCTTTTATGTTTAAATAATGAAGCGAAATTTCCAATCAATTTTCTAATTGGAAAAGGTACTTTATAATACCAACTCCAAGTATATGGTTCCGAATAAATATTATAACCACCAAATATTTCATCAGAACCCTCACCCGAAAGTGCTACTTTTACATTTTGCGAAGCAATTTTTGCCACAAAATATAAAGCAATACAAGATGGATCAGCCAAAGGTTCATCCATATAATACATAATATCAGAAATACTATCAAAGTATTCTTCTTTAGTTATGACTTTACTAATATTTTGTGTTTCGATTTTTTCTGATAAATCTTTAGCATAATCAATTTCACTATAATTTTTATTTTCGAATCCAACTGTAAAGGTCTTATCAACATCACTTAAAGTCGCAATTAAAGAAGAATCAACTCCACTTGATAAAAATGAACCAACTTCAACATCACTTATTTTATGGGCTTTAATCGAATCGTCTAATTTTTCTCTAATACCTTTTTCCCATTCTTCCATCGTTTTAGTATCATCCGCATCAAAACTTAATTCATAGTATTTTTTTATTTCTAATTTATTATCTTTATATTTTAAGAAATGACCTGGTCTTAATTTATATACCCATTTAAAGAAAGTATCTTCCGAAACACTATATTGATAAGTTAGATAATATTCTAACATTTCTTTATTTAATTCTTTTTTAAAATTTGGATGAGCAAGAAAACTTTTTATTTCTGAAGAAAATAAAAACTCATCATCATTTAAATAATAATAAAAAGGTTTGATACCATAAAAATCACGAGCCGCAAATAATTCTTTACTATTTGTATCATAAATTACAAAAGCAAACATTCCTCTTAATTTTGGTAATATTTCTTCCTTATATTCTTCATAACCATGCAACAAAACTTCTGTATCAGTTTCTGTTTTAAAAGTATGACCTTTTTGAACTAAATCTTGACGTAATTCTTGATAATTATAAATTTCACCATTAAAAACAATAACACGAGTATTATCCTCGTTATAAATTGGCTGCGTACCGTTATTTAAATCGATGATACTTAATCTTCGAAACCCTAAAGCAACATTATCATCACAAAAATAACCATCGGAATCAGGTCCACGATGCTTGATAATATCAGCCATGGCTTTAACAACATCTTTTTTATTTTCTAATTTATCGACAAATCCTACAAATCCACACATGATTAACCGCCTCCATGTTAAACACATATATATTTTAGCACACAACATTTCAAAATTCTAGATATAGTATAAATTTTACATGTAAAAATATTTAAAATAATTATTGATTTTTTTGAATATTTTTATTTTTTTTAAACAATATATATTAGAAAGGTGATAAAATGCAAATAGATATAAGAGATAATATTAAAACTAATTTTAAAAATTCTAGTATTAAAGATATCGAAGATTCAATTGTCGAAGCCATTTCGGAACATGATGAAATTACACTACCAGGTTTAGGTGTATTTTTTGAAATTTTGTGGGATAATTCAAATGACGAACAAAAAACTAATATTCTAAATAATATCAAAAAAGGCCTTTAAAAAAGATAGAAATAATTCTACCTTTTTTATTTTATAATAAAATTAACACCTTTTTTATCATTTTTAACAATTATTTCATACCCCAGTAACATAAGTGTTTTTTTCACAATCGATAATCCTAAACCAAACTGACCTTTAATACCTTTAGTATAAGGAGTGAATATATCATTTAAGGTATTTTCATCGATATTAGGTCCATCATTATAAAATACTATCTTTCCATTTTTTATAGTAATTTGAATTAATTTATCTGCATATCGCATAAAATTATTTAAAATATTATCGATTATAGTTTCCCACATATCTACAGTTCCATTAAAAATAGTGTTTTTATCCATAATACGTATTTTAAATTCAATATCAGATCGTTGTATTTTAAATTTTTCAATACATGATTTTAAAATTTGCGATAAATCTACTTGTGAATTTTTATATTCACTAAAATCTTTTATATAATTTAATTTATTTAAATATAGTAAGGAGTGTACTTTAATTTCTAATTTATTTATTTGTTCTTTAATTATTTTAAGCGACTGTTCTGAGGATTCAACCCCATCTTCAACAGCCTCTATATAAGATTTTATCACTGTAATAGGTGTTTTAAAATCATGTGATATATTTTGATACATTTGGTTCTTATACTCTTCTTCACGTTTTAGGTGAATTTTCATATTATCAATTGCTTCTGATAAAATTTTTAATTCATCATCGACATCATAATGATAATTATCCTTATAATCATCATTATCTAAATTATCAATTTTTTCTTTTAAATGTTGAATCTTAAGTGCTAAATTACTAGCCCAAAAAACTAATAGGGCGGATATCAATAATAATGTTATAAATAAAATTGGATACACCGTTTTAATGATATCTTTTCTAATTTCTAAAATATAATTGTTAGTTGAAAGAGAAATACGATAATCGCCATCAATCGACATTGTATAATAATAATAAAGTTTTCCTAAATAACGAAAATTTCCAAATTTTTTATCGATTTTTTCTAATACAAAATTATAATCAGTATTTATAATACGATTAAAATTTTTAGATGTTAAAATCTCACCATTGCTTTTAACGTAAATATACGCTATATCACCAGATGTTACATTACTATTATCAATATTGTTATCAATTAATTCTAATGGTTGTTTTAAATATTCATATATATTTTTTTCATAAATTGGCAATAACAATTTTGGCAATAAAATTATTAAACTTAACGCTATAATTAAAACAATAATAATACCAATCGTAATTAATTGTTTTAACAAATTATTTTTAAGTGGTCTCATACTAGGCGATACCCAAAACCATAAATAGTATTAATTTTAATTTTTGGCATTTTTTTTCTTAATCTTCTAACTAAATCATCGACGACCCTATCACTACCAAAATAATCGTCACCCCAAACTCTTTTTAAAATATCATTGCGGCTAAAAGATACATTTTTATTATTAATAAATAAGATTAATAATTCAAACTCTAGGGTTGTAAGTTCAATTTCTTGAAAATTTTCCAAAACAATTCGTCTATCAATATCTACTTCATAATTTTCATAAACTATTTTTTGGGACTTATTATAAACTCTCTTTATAATATTATTAATTCTCAATACTAATTCTTTTGGCGAATAAGGTTTAGTAACATAATCATCACTTCCCAATTCTAGACCAATTATTTTATCTAAATCTTGATCTCTAGCAGAAGTAAAAATTACTGGTAAATTAGGATTTACATTTTTTATTTTTTTTAAAATATCGTAACCGCTAATAGAATCACCAAGCATAATATCAATGACCCACAAATCAAAGTTATCGTTTATATGTTCCATTGCTTCGCTACCACTAAAATATGATTTTACACAATAATTTTCACGTTCTAAATATGATTTAATTAAATGATTTAAATTTTCTTCATCTTCAACTAAGCAAATATTATACATATTTACACCTCAACTATAGTATATCACAATTTATATTTATCTTTTATCACCTCTTATTTAATTATTCATTCAAACATATTTTTCTACTACTACCACCTCCGTTATTTACAGTATAAAAAATAAATGTGTTTAAAATTTGATAAAATTATGTAAAATTATGGTAAAAAGTTTTAAATTAATTTTTATGAATTTATATAATTTTATAGAGTAAATAAAACTACTGCAAAATAAAAATCTAGTGAATAAAAATAAACTATACGCTAGATTTTATATTTTAATTTTTTATTAATGATTTAGGTATTGTTATTACTGGACGAAGGCCAATTAACATGCAATTAACAGGATCGAAATGTAGACGACTAAATCTACTAATACACCAAACTTTATTAGAAGTATTAGTAACAGCAGTAGAGGTCCAATAAGCATATGTAGTTGCTCCTACTGCATTATTGGCACAACCATAATCTTCTTTACAAGTATAATTTGTTCTATCATATAACCATGCATATTTACAACCACTGTCTTTACATGAACTTCCTTCTCCTGTTTCAGTAATTTGACTTAAATCTTGAAAATAAAACCATTGATTTTCATCACTGATATTTGAAACAAAATCATCTTTACCAACTATTTGTGCTACTTCATCAGCAGTTATTAATCTTGCATTTAAATTATCTTGCCAACTTTTTGTATCTTCTCTTAATTTAGCATTAATCTCACTTGCATCTTTATTATTATTTTGTGAATTCCAAGGAACAATTGCTGTTGTATTATGATCTAATAATAAATTATAAGCCATACTATCACTTGAATCATTATAGATATACCATTTCATGCAACCTGTTTTATTTTCAGTATCACTATTTTCTTCACTATAATCATCATCACATTGCATACCAGTTTCGGGATTAAAGTATACTATTGTACCACTTTCTTTTACTTCATCACTTTTTTCAATACATTCACTTATTCCACCTATATAACCACATATATAGCCATTTACCTCTAAATTTGTTGTTATTATATTATTTCCACCATTACTTATGGTTATATTTCCACTACTTACTTTTTTTCCTTTATAATTTAATTTGTCTAAATTTGTTATATCATAACTTTCTAGTTCAGTTATTAATTTACATCCTTCACTACTATTACAACTAAATTCTAAATCTTCGCTCGGTATTGTACCATGATTTTGCAACATAAAATTAGCAATATAACTTTCGGCTGCTTCAACTATTCCCATTGTTGAATCTTCAGCGGCACTTAATCTTGCTTGGTCTAATAATTTGATTATTCTTGGTACTGCTATTAACGCAATTACCGCTAATATTACTATTACTGCTAATAATTCTATTAATGTAAAGCCATTTCTCTTTTTCATTTTTTTACTTCCTTTCTACCTTACATTATTTATTGTAACATACTTACTTTTACTTTGCAATACCCCATCAAAAAAATTATAATGAGTTTATTTCATTATAATTTTTAATTCGATTTATCTACTTTATCTTAAAGAATTTATTTCTTTGATTGATAAATTTGTATATTTAGATATTAAAGAAACATCGACATTTTCTTTTAACATATTTTTTGCAATAGAAATTGTTTTATTTTTTTCACCTTGTGAAATTCCTTCACTTAGCCCCAAAGCCTTACCTTGATTAAATCCAGCATCCACTCCTCCTTTGTAAATTGAAGTATAATCTAATTTTTCATTTAACATTTTTTGATATATTTCATCCATTTTTTGATATTCCTCCTCGCTTTTATTATATATTTCCATTTTTTCTAATATTTCTCTACATTCTTTGGTTTTTATTATTTCTTTTAATTTATTTAAATTAGATGTTTTAAATAAATTAACTAATTCATAATTTCTACTGTTTTTGTTATTTTCATCTATTTTTGTTAAATCGAATATTTTATATTCTAAATTTTCACTAAAGATTTGATTTTTTCGAGTTAAATAAACTCCTGCATCATCACTATCATCAAATAAAGCATAATTTAATATCGCATATACTTTTATTTTTTTTAAATATGTATAATCATCTCCTTGTCCTAAACAACGTGTATATATAACACCTGATGAATAATATAATAATCGCTTATCAAAATTATGTTCATTTATGTTTTGTAACTCTAAAATTACTTGATTACCATCTATTTCTAATAATAAATCGACTACACCTACTTTTGCTTGTTTATGACTAACTACTAACTCTGAATTTAAATAGGTAATTTTCTCGGCATTGACATTAAAAAATGATTTTAATAAGATTTTTAAATATTTTTCTTCAGTGAATATTCTTTTAAACAAATGATCATTCATTAAATTGTAAAATTTCGACATATTAACTACTAGTTAAATTATATATTATTTTTAAATCTTTTGCAAGTTATTTTAATACATTAATGGATAGTATATTTATATTATTTTAATATATAATTTCTTACTCCTTTCTAACTATCTATATATATCATATTAAATAATTTTTTTAAATCCTTCTTAAAATCAAAAAAAATTGCAAAAATATTGCAATTAAATTAATTTTCTATTAATGATTTAGGTATGGTTATAACCGGACGAATACCATAAGTATTTACAATTTTATCATTCCATAAAATTTCATATGCATGAATAACCCAATAATTTAATCCATCAATATCATTTATCAAAATTCTATGTTCTCGAGTACCATCCTGTTCAATGTTGCAACCATATCTTTTACATTGTGCATTATTATCAAATAACCGAGAATATTTATTTTGACCTTTGCTACAATTGCCAGAGTAATTACAATCCGCTAGATCTTTATCCAACAAATACCACGATAACTTTGCATCAAAATTATTTAACATATTTATATTTCAATACAATCATCAAAAAAATTATGGTAAAAAAAATATCTCTAAAAATAGAAATATTTTAAATTGAATTATCATGACTAAGTTTTGTTTCGATATTAATTCTTTGTACCATAGTAAGTGAACACATTAAACAAATTGTAAATGAACCACCATAACTTAAAAATGGTAAAGGAACACCAGTTAGAGGAATTACTCCAAATAATCCTCCAAGATTTAAGAAAATATGGATAAAAATGTAAATTGCTACACCTAGCGCAATATACCTACCCCTTATCGTATTAGCCCGACTTGAAATCGTTAAAACCCGACCCAATACTAATGCATAACAAACTAAAATTACAAAAGCAGCAATAAGTCCCCATTCCTCAACAAAAATCGCAAAAATAGAATCGGTATGAGGTTCATCGATATAAGAATATTTTTGTTTACTTTTTCCAATACCTAATCCTTTTAATCCACCATTATTTATCGCAATAAAGGCATTACAAACTTGGTAACCACCTTCCTCATAATTATTGCAAGGATTAAAATAATTAAAACGTGACCACTGTTCTTCCGTAAAAAAACTACCTGTTCTAGCAACAACCATCACGACAAAAATTAAACCGGCCACTAATAATATACCTATCGTTTTCAGTTTATCTAAGCGGAGAATAGGACTTACTAAAAACATAATACCAAAAATCGTTAAAAGAATTAACATGGTTCCAAAATCTTTTTGAGCAAAAATTATGATAGGAAAAGCAACACCAACAAATAGAATTAAACTAATCATATTAAAATGATTGATACCTTTAGTTCGCAACTTTTTATAAAATTTTTCAAAAAGAACTGCTAAAAAAACAATTAAAACTGGTTTAGCAAATTCACTAGGTTGAAATTGAATACCGTAAATTTCAATCCAGTTTTTTGCGCCTTTTTTATATGCACCATAAAACAATAGATATAATAAGAAACCACCTATTAT
>CANROQ010000004.1 GCA_947632295.1 uncultured Bacilli bacterium | reverse complement strand
CTAGAAACATTAAAAGAAATAATTACAAGTGAAAAATATCAAGAAATATTAAAACAAATCGAAATATATAATCAAGAGCAGGAGGAATATAAGAAAATGGAAGATATATATAAGATGTGGATGGAAGAAGAGGAAAATTATGATGCTGCTTATGAAGATGGTGTTGAACATGGTGAAAAGAATAAAACTCTGGATATCGCTAAAAATTTATTGAAACAAAAGGTTGATATTAATACGATTGCGAGTGCTACAAATTTATCAATCAAAGAAATAAATGCTTTGAGATAAATAATAGCTAATATAAATTATTATAAAAAAATTATAATGTATTAAAAGTATTATAATTTTTTTATTAAGAAAAACTGTAAGTTATAGTTGTTATATTAATTCAATAATTAGTATATAAAATAGTAAAAAAATTACAAAACTAATTATAGTTTGCGTTTAAAATCAATTAAAAAGTTATATATTAAAATAAAAATTAACTTATCGTTTTAATACATATTTTAAATATATAGTTCATATAATTCTAACTGTAAAATAGGAGGGTATATGAATAAAATAAAAATTCCCAATTATACAGTTGGTGAAGAGATAATGAATGCAGTATCACATGGAATAGGAGCTTTACTTTCGATTATTGGTTTAATTGTTATGATTTTAAAAAGTTTAAATGATAGCAATTTATCATTTATTGCGTGTTTGATATATGGCATATCATTAATATTACTTTATTTAATTTCGTGTCTATATCATGCTTTATCACCTAAATTAAAAGCAAAAAAAATCTTACGTATTTTAGATCATTGTAACGTTTTTTTACTTGAAGCCGGTACTTTTACGCCAGTTTGTTTAATTTTAATTGGTGGTAAAATAGGTATTATTTATTTTTGTATAATTTGGATTTTAACAATAATTGGTATTATTTTAAATTGTTTTAATGTCGATAGATTTCAAATGTTATCTCTTATATTGCATTTATTAATTGGTTGGTCAGTAATATTCATGTTAAAAGAGTTAATTTTAAATTTAAATATAACCGGGTTATTATTTTTATTTAGTGGTGGTATTTTTTATTCAATAGGCGCTATTTTATATAAAATTGGTGCGACTAGAAAATATATGCATTCTATTTTTCACTTTTTTTGTTTGTTAGGTTCAATATTTCATTTTTTCATGATTTTTTTATTTGCTATATAAAAAAAGACAAAATTTGCATTTGTCTTTTATTCAACTGTAACCGATTTGGCAAGATTTCTTGGTTTATCGATTTCTTCGCCTTTAAATCTTGCTGTTTCATAAGCAATCATTTGTAGTGGTACAACAGCAAGCAATGGTTGTAATAATTTATGAGTATTAGGAATAACAACTTTATTATAAGTGTTATAATTTTTATTTGTTTTGCTATATTGATCATCTAATTCTTCAGTAATAATTACATAATTTTCTGATCCCCTAGATTTAGTTTCCTCAATATTACTTAAAGTTTTATCAGCAATTTCGAAGTCGGTAATAACGCCAACGACAGGAGTACCTGGTTCAACTAAAGAAATTGTACCATGTTTTAATTCACCAGCTGGATATGCTTCACTATGAATATAGGAAATTTCTTTTAATTTTAGAGATCCTTCCATACAAAGAGCATAATCAACTCCACGACCAATAAAGAATATATCATTATGAGTGTAAAGATTTTGCGCAATATCTTTATAATGTGTGCATGCTTCATTACTTAACAATCTTTCGATTTGAATTGGTAATTCTTTAATTGCTTTTAAAATATTTTCTAATTCTTTATTATCAATATTATGTTTATGGTTAGCGATATTTAACGCAATTAAAGAAAGTAGGGCAATTTGTGCTGAATATGCTTTTGTTGTTGCAACTGCAACTTCAATTCCTGAATTTGTATATAATACAAAATCGACACATCTAGCGATACTGCTTCCTTTTTTACTGATAATTCCTAAGGTGTCCGCACCTTTTTCTTTTGCTTTGGCAACTGCTTTTAATGTGTCAGCCGTTTCACCTGATTGTGAAACACCAATTACTAAAGTTTTATCATCAATAAATACCTTTTTATATCTAAATTCACTTGCAATTTCTACATCGACTGGAATATCGGCAAATTCTTCAATCATATTTTTTCCAACCAAACCAGCATGCATAGCGCTTCCGCAAGCCACAATAATAATTTTATTATATTTTGAAAAATCTGGCATTTTAGCAATTAAGTTATCGATATTATTATCTATATAATCACCAATAGTATTTTTAATAACGGTTGGTTGTTCGTGAATCTCCTTTAACATGATATGTTCATAACCATGTTTATCAATATCATAAGATTCAATAGGAAATTCTTGAATATCTTTCTTAATTTCTTCTCCTAAAGAATTATAACAAGTAATTTGACTATCTGTTATTTTAGCAAAATCGCCATTATTTAATTCCATATATTTATTTGTATATTTAATAATAGCTGGTACATCAGATGCAATATAATTTTCGCCATTACCTAACGCGATAATTAAAGGGCTTTCATTTCTAAGTGCATATAGGGTATTATAATCGTCATCGACGATAATACCTAATGCGTAAGCACCTTTTACCTTTTTTTGAAATTCGACAATTGTCTTATTAATATCTTTCGTCTTTTCATATATTTGATTTAAAAGAGCAGCAGCAACTTCGGTATCGGTCTCTGATTTAAATATAACACCATCTTTTTGTAATTGCTCTTTAATTTCTGAATAATTATCAATAATACCATTATGAACAATGGTAATTTTTCCTTGCTTATGAGGATGACTATTAATAGTATTGGGTTTACCATTAGTCGCCCATCTTGTATGACCAATTCCTAAATTAGCTTCACTTGGTTCGACAATTTTTTTTAAATTGCTAATCTTTCCTTCTGTTTTTGTTATAACTAAATTTCCATCAGTTACGTAAGCAATACCAGCCGAATCATAACCACGATATTCTAAATTAGTTAGTCCTTCTAGTAATACTTCTTGGGCTCTTTTTTGTTTTCCAACATACCCAACAATTCCACACATAAAAAAATCCTCCTTAAAATATAATGTGTTTTATGTGTGTGATATAAAATTTGTAGTAATAGTTGATTTTACTTTTTGTTTATATCTAACGACTACACGACCCGTAACAGCATCCGCCGAATTATCGATAACTGTTATCCTCGTCAACCAAATTGGTTCTGGCGCTAATTAAATATTATTGTCCAACCCTCCTAATAATAGATAACTTTAATTACATTATATTAAAAAAATTAGATTTTGACAATAAAAATACATATTTTTGTGAATTTTTAACTTTACATTAAAATATAAAATAATCTTCTTTTTTTTATATATTTTTGGTATAATTAGTTTTGTTGATGAGGTGTTTTAATGAGAACAAAAAAAGCCATTTTAAATTTTGTTTATGATGCTTTGCCACAAATAGTTATATCGATATTAGGTTTTTTACGTTTTAAATTTATATTATCGTATATTGGTGAAGATGTTTTAGGTATTTATCAATTATTTATTCAATTGATGGCTTATATAACTTTTGCAGATTTTGGACTAACTAGTGCAGTGTGTTATAGTTTATATGCTCCAATTGCTAATAATGATGAAGAAAAAGTAAATCGAATTTTAAGTGGAGCAAAACATGTTTTTAATATAATAACTGTTATTATGTTTGTAATTGGAATTGCTTTAACTTTAGGTATAAATTTTTTTATTAAAGAAACATCCTTATCTTTAAGTTTTATTCAAATTTGCTTTTTTATGATGGTCATTTCTACAGTTATTACTTATTTTGTAGCAAGTCATACCATTCTTTTTGATGCAGAACAAAATAAATATCAATATATTCGTTATACTCAATTATTAGCATTTATTAAAGTAGTATTAGAAATAATTTTAGTTATCGCATTTAAAAATATTATGTTGATTTTAATTTTAGGTATTATTATTTCTATAATTCAAAATATTATAATCGTTGCAATTTCTAAGAAAAGGCATAAAAACTTAAATTTAAAATGTGAACGTGATATGTCGTTTTGGCAAAAAACTAAAGAACTTATTCCTCATAAAGTTGGTTCATTAGTAGCAAATAATATCGATGTTTTAATAATTTCTAAATTTATTGGTTTAGCAAAAGTTGTAACTTATACTTCTTATATGTATATTATTAATACTTTGACAACTATTTCTTATAAATTAACTTCTGCTAGTTTAGCTGGAATTGGCAATTTATTAGTTGTAGATAAAAATAAAGCTTATGATAAATTTTTAGAATATAATTCTTTTGTTTTCTTTTTAGCCACTATTCTTTGTGTACCACTTTATTTTGCCATTTCACCTTTTGTTAGTCTTTTTTATGGTTCAGAATATGTAGTTGGTAATGTTACTTGTTTATTATTTGTTTTTTTAGTATTTTATAACATTATTAGAACCATATTTAATATTTTTGTAACAGCCGCTGGCTTATTTAAAGAGACCATTATTTGTGTTTATTTAGAAATTGCAATTAATGTCACATTATCATTAATTTTAATTAAGTATTTTGGTATAACTGGGGTAATTTTAGCAACTGCTATTGCTTATATTATTAGTGAATTTATTTTAAAACCTAGTATTCTTAATAAGCATATTTTCAATGACAAAATTTCTATTTATTATAAAGATTGTTTATTTTATTTATTTATTGTAATTATCAATATAATTTTAGTTTATTTTAGTCAAAATATTTTGGTTGTTAGTAATTATTTTAATTGGATATTATATAGTGGTATAATTTTTATATTAAACTTAATCATAACCATCGGATATTATATCATGATTAAAAAAATAAGTTTTTTTAATCGACTTATTCCTAATAAATTCAAAGATAAAAAAATATTTACATTTATAAAATAAATTTAGATGAGGTAGTGATGTAATGGCAAAGAATATTTTATTCGTCGTTGATGAAAGGCGTATTGGTGGTGTATCAGTATTATTTGAAGATATGCTTACTTTATTAGATTTAAAAAAATACAATATCGATTTATTAGTTCTACATAACAATGGTGAAATGTTTGAAAATTTGCCTAAATCGATTAATATTATTTATGGTTCTCCTTATTTTGAAGCAGTTGATTATACTATTCGAGAAGTTATCAATCAAAAAAGTTTTAGTTTATTTTTAAAAAAAATAAGACTTGTTTTAGATATGAAAACTGGTCATATTGAAAAAGTTATTAGAAAAGAAAGAAAAAAAATATTAACTAAAAAATATGATGTTGAAATTGCCTTTAAAGATGGTTTTACTGCTTTATTTACTATTTTTGGGGATAGTAAAAAAAAGGTGCATTGGTTACAATATGAATATAGTACATCTAATCCTAATCAAAAATATGATAAGTTATTTAGGAGAATTTTACCACAATTTGATGAAATTGTAGCGGTTTCCGATAATGTAAAAAAATGTTTTAATGAAGTTTATAATTTGAATGATAAAGTAAAAGTTATATATAATATCATTAATCAAAATAAAATAATCGAAAAAGCAAAAGAAAACTGTGATATCAAATTAGATAAAAATGACTTAAATATTATTTCTGTTGGTAGACTACATCCAATAAAAGGTTATGAACGATTAATTAATGTTTTAACAAGACTTAAAAATGAGCAACTTTTAACTAATGTCAAGGTTAGAATTTATGGTGATGGACCAGAATTTTCTAAATTAACGACTATGATTAATGAAAATAATTTAGCTGAAAATGTTTTGTTAATGGGTAAAGTTTTAAATCCTTATAAATATATTAAATATTTTGATTTATTTGTTTTACCATCTTTATATGAATCATTTGGTCTTGTTATGGTTGAATCTATGACTTTAGGTGTACCAGTTTTATCAACTTCAAGTTCTGCTACAAGTATGATTATCGATAATAATATTAATGGTTTAATTGTTGATAATAGTAATGAAGGAATTTATTTAGGATTAAAACAAATAATAGAAAATAGAAGTTTAATTGAAAAATTTAAGCATAATTTAATAGATTATCATTATGATAATAATGAACAATTAAAACAAATTGAACAAATTTTAGATTAGAGGTGAGAAAATTGCAAAAAATAATTAACAAAGATTTTATAATGAAACTAACTATAATTTTTTTAATCATACAGCCAATATTAGATATAAAAGTATTTTATGATTTGGAAATTTTTGGAGTTACAATTCCAACTATAATTCGTTTATTAGTAGTAGGTATTTTATTTTTATTATTTATGTTTAATAAGAAAAAATTTAAATTACCCATTTTATATTTTGTATTATTTTTTATTTATATGTTATTACATTTATGGAATGCTTCGAATAATTATATAAATGTAGCAGGGCGTTATTCTATTATAAGTGAAATTATTTATTTAATTAGATTAGCAATACCTATGATATTTATAATTTTTAGTTATAATTATAATTTTAATTCAAAAACAATAAATAAATTATTTTATACTGTAGCATTTATTTTTTCTAGCATAATGATTATTACTAATATTTTTGGTATTGCATATCCTTCTTATACACATTCAACTGGTATAGATGGCAATATCTTTAATTGGCCGTTTTTAAATAAAAATAATATTGCCTATTATAATTTAGCTACTAAAGGATGGTTTGGTTATGCTAATACATTAGCAGGTTTATTTTGTTTAATTTTACCATTTTTACTTTATAGTTTTTATAAACAAACTAGTTTTAAAAAATTCATTGGTATAATTGCGTTATTAATTTCGATGTTTATATTAGGAACGCGAATATCTTCGTATATGGCCATTATTATTCCAATTGTTATGTTGATAATTTATATTTTAATATGTTGTTTGTTCAAAATGGAAAAATTTAAACCTAAAACTTTAGTTTATAGTATTATTATGATATTATTAACGATTCCAATTTATATTTTTGCTCCTGTTACTTTTGCTTCAGATCGTTATACATTAGAGTCTAATAATGATTATGTTATTGAAAATAATCTATTAGACAAAGTTAATAAATATCAAAAATTAGTTGATAGGGGATTAAGTGATACTGAACAAAAAGATATTGAAAACTTTATTAAAACACATTTTAAATATTTTTCTATTAATACTGGTTTAGCCCCTTATAAGTATATGTTTGATGATTATATTCCATTTTGGTTAAATTATTTTGTTATTTCTTATAAAAATCAAAATAATACACGTGATTTTGAACATTATTTATATAATCACATATATGAACATAATGATAATATTTATGATACTTTTTTAGGCTTTGGCTATTCACAATGTTTTAATGATGAAATGGTTTTAGAAAAAGATGGTATTTATCATTTTTATACTTTAGGAATAGTTGGTTTATTTTTATTCATTGTACCTTATTTTGCAATTTTAATTTATTCTATTATTCGGGTATTGTTTGATATTAAGAATAAGGCTAATTTAGAAAATATTACTTATATTTTTGTAATTGGTATGATATTGTCATTAGCTATAATAGGTGGAAATTTATTTGATTTTTTCTTATTAAATATTTTCTTAAGTTTTATTTGTGGTCAATTATTATATAATGTTAAAAATAAGAATAATCAAATAGATAATGATAATTTTATTATCGAAGAAGATCAACAAAAATTAATTAGTATTATCGTTCCAGTTTATAATGTCGAACAATATCTCGAAAAATGTTTAGATAGTTTAGTAAATCAAACATATAAAAATCTTGAAATAATCATAGTAAATGATGGAAGTTTTGACAATAGTGAAAAAATTATTGATGAATATCAAAAAAAATATCCTAAATTGATAAAAAGTTATACTAAAAAACATGATGGACCTGGTGGTGCAAGAAATTTTGGAATTAAAAAATCTCATGGCGATTATATTGCTTTTGTCGATAGTGATGATTTTGTCGATATTACAATGTATGAAAAATTATATAATAAAGCAATTTCCCATGATTTTGATTTAGTTGTTTGTAATTTAAATTATGTATATCCTAATCGTATAAAAGGTCGTAAATTTAATTTAGAACATGATATCTATACTAAAGAAGAAATTAAAAATATTATGCCAATAATTTTTCCTTCTGTTTGGAATAGATTATATAAAAAAGAATTATTAAACGATATTGCTTTTAAAAAAGATATTTGGTATGAAGATGTTGAATTCCTTTATCGCTTATTTCCAAGAATTAAATCAATTGGTGTTGTCGATGAAAATTTATATCAATATGTTAGAAGACAAGGCGCAATTACAAGCACATTTAACGAAAAAATATACGATTATATTGATAATTGGAATGGCATTATCGATTATTACAAAAAAAATGCTTTGTTCGATGAATATAAAGACGAACTAGAGTATTCTTATGTTAGATATTTATATGCAACTATGATTAAAGGCTTATTAAAGTGGCATGATAAGGAAAAATATGATATAGGAGTTCAAAAAGCAATAGATAATGTTTATAAAAATTTTCCTAATTACAAAAAAAATAAATATATAAAGAAGTTTAATATTAAAAATTTATATTTACGATATTTTAATAAATCATTAGCTAATTTAATGTTTAACTTGAAAAAATAAGTCGAAAGATTTATTTTTTTTAATTCTTTATGTTATAATTTTAATGGTGGTAGTATGAAAGAAAGAAATCTTAATTTGGATTTAATTAGATGTTTAGCAATTTTTAGTGTTTTTTCAATTCATTTTATTTCACATTCAGGTTTTTATGAGTTAGAAATGACTGGTTTTAAATCATTTATTATTATCTTTTTTCGAATTTTATTTATGATTTGTGTGCCATTATTTTTACTTTTAACAGGTTATTTGATGAATAAAAAAAGTTTAAATAAAAAGTATTATTTTGGAATCGTTAAAGTTATATTCATTTTTTTATGTGCGAAATTGTTCTATTTAATAGTAGATGGCTTTTATTTTCATGAAATAGATCGTCCTTCAACAATTTTACTACATATTTTTAGTTACAGTAATTCAGTTTATAACGATTATTCATGGTATGTAAATATGTACTTTGGTTTGTTTGCATTAATACCATTCTTAAATTTAATTTATAATAATTTAAAAACTAAAAAACATAAACAAATTTTACTTGCAACTTTAATTTTATTAACATTACTACCAACTCTTAATTTTAAACAATTAACCATTTTTCCAAATTGGTGGGTTAATATTTATCCCTTGACTTATTATTTTACTGGTGCTTATATTAAAGAATTTGGATTTAATATCAAAAAAAGTTATACTTTATTAATATTATTTTTAACAATTTTTTTAAATTCAATATGTTATTTTATATTATTTTATAATAAACAAATTTTATTTATGTCATTCAATGAGTATTATGGATTAGTAACCTTTATAATCGCGATTTTTATGTTTGGATTTATATTAAATTTGAATTTGTCTAGATTATCCCAAAATTTAAAAAATATTGTTATTGAAATTTCTAAGTTATCATTTGGTATGTATCTTTTTTCTTTTATTGTTGATAAAGTTTTGTATGATAAATTTATTAATATAGTAAAAAATATTAATGATCGATTAATTTATTATTTTTTAGTTATTCCAACAATTTTTTTGCTAACTTTTTGTTTGTCATATATTTTTAATTTTATTTATAATAAATTTATACAACCAAAAATCGCAAAATTAACAAATAAATAATAGTCGAATTCCTTTACTATAAATTAAATTTATTGTATAATAAACATGAATGTTGGATAGGTGATAATATGAAAAAAATTACATTTCTTACATTACATTTAGGCTATGGTGGTATTGAAAATGCGATTACAACTTTGGCTAATAGTTTAAATAGTGACTATAAAATTGAAATTATTTCAGTATATAAAAGATATGATACTCCTGTGTTTAAATTAAATAAAAATGTTAAGATTAACTATTTAATAGAACATGCTGATAATAAGAATATTATTTCGAAAAATCCTTTAAAAATTTTAAAAAATGTTTTTTTGAAAAAACATAATCATAGATTAGAATTAAAATTAGTGAAAGAATTTATAATGAATTGTGATAGTGATATTATTATTTCTACTAATTTTAAATATAATAGTATTATTAGTAAATACGCAGGTAATAGTCTTAAAATTGGTTGGGATCATAGTTATCATAATAACAATCAAAAATATATTCAAAAAATTGCTGATTCTTCAAAAGATTTGGATTATCTTGTATTAATAACTAATGAAATGTATTCATGCTTTTCGACTTTGCTTGAAGGTACTAATTGTAAATGTGTTCATATACCCAATGCGTTAGAAACTATTCCTGAAGATGTTTCGAAATTAGATCAAAAAAATATTATCAGTATTGGCAAACTATCAAAAGAAAAAGCTCATGCCGATTTAGTTGAAGTTTTTAAATATGTCAGTTTAAAATATCCTGATTGGAAATTAAATATTATTGGTGATGGAACTGAGAGAGAATCAGTTGAAAATCAAATAAAAAAATATAAACTTGAAGATAATGTCATTTTACATGGATTTAGAGATAAAAAGTACATAAAGAAAATAATGGAAAATTCTTCAATTTGTGTAGTAAGTTCAACTTCTGAAGCCTTTGGAATTGTTATTTTAGAAGCTTTTTCATATGGAATTCCATGTGTTGCATTTGATGCCTCAATTGGCGCTAAAGAATTAATTAGTAATAATTGGGATGGCTATTTAGTAAGTGATTTAGATAAAGATAGAATGACTAAAAAAATAATTGACTTAATTAAAAATGATAATCGACGAATTATTATGGGAAGTAATGCACGTAAAAAAAGTTTAAAATATACAATAGATGAAATAAAACAATTATGGCTTAAGATTATTGATCAAAAGGATGATAAACAATGAAAAAAGTTTTATTTATAGCTAGTACTGGTGGACATCTAAGTGAATTGTTACAATTAAGTCCTATTTTTGAAAATTATGATTATTTTTTAATTACAGAAAAAACAAAAAGTAATATAGGTCTTAAAGATAAGTATCCTAATCGTGTTCATTATTTAATTGCTGGTACTTATACTAACTTTTTTGCCAAAATTATTTATCCATTTAAATTATTGATAAATTGCTTTAAATCATTATATTTTTTTCTTAAAATAAAACCAGATGTAGTTATTACGACAGGTACGCATACCGCAGTACCAATGTGTTATATTGCACATTTTTTTAAGAAAAAGGTTATTTTTATTGAAACATTTGCAAATAGTACTGCTCCAACTAGATCAGGAAGAATGGTCTATAAAATTGCTGATTTATTTATTGTACAATGGAAAAGTATGTTAGAATTTTATCCAAATGCTGTATATGGAGGTTGGATTTATTGATGAAAAAGATTTTTGAAAATATTAAAAATAATTTTAAGAAAAATAAAGTTATTTATATTGTTTGCTTTATCTTTTTTCTTATTATGCTTTATACACATTTCAATACTTTTTTGGCTAATGATGATTTGTCATATTCTTTTTTATATAGGGGAAATGATCGAATAAAAAGTTTAGGACAAGTTTTAATGCATCAATTAGCGGATTATAAGGAAATTAATGCTCGTATTTTTGTTCATTGTATTGTACAATTTTTATTAATATTTGGTAAAAATTTATGGGCTATTTTAAATCCGATTATGATTATAGTAACTTTTATATTAATTATTAAATTAGTTAAATTGCAAACTTCAAATTTTAATAAATTGGTTTCTATTTTGGGAATTATAACTTGTTTTTTATTAATGTTTAATTATAAGGAATATATTTATTGGGTAGCTGGTTCTATTAATTATGTATGGGTTTTAACTTTATTGTTACTTTTTGTTTACTTATATTTTCGTTATGGCTTTAGTAAATACAAAATAGTAAATATTTTAGGTATTGCAATTTTATGCGCAATACATGAATGTACAATGGTTTTTACAATAGTATTTATAATTGGAAATTTTATTTATGATTGGTTAAAAAATAAAAAAATTAATTCAAATTATTTTTTCTATTTTATTGGTTTTTTAGGTAGTCTAGTTTTGTTGTTAGCGCCATCTAGTCATATTAGGATGGCTAGTGATGAGATGTGGAATAATTTAAATTTATTTCAAAAATTATGGACAGCCATTCCAGTTGTTTCTAAAAATTTATTTAATTTAACTGATATAAAAAATGTTTTACCATATATATTCATTATAACTATTTTAATTAGTTTATTTAATGTTAAATCAAAATGTTCTTATTTCTTAATGATATCGATTATTATGAATATGCTTTTAATTTATATATTGAAAAATGATTGGTTTTATTTTTCATTAGTATTATTATTAGCAATAGGTGAATATTATTCATTTTATAAAAATAAAAGAATAGATTTGTGTATTTTTAGTTTGGCTATGTATGCGGTTATATATTCGAATGTTTTAACTCCATTATATTATGCTGCTCGTCCTAATTATTATTTTTATATTTATATTATTTTTTACACGGTATATGTAATTAATGATAAAAAAATCGTTGTTGGTGGTTTAAAAAGAGAATATATTGCTAATTTTTTAATTACTATTCCTTGTTGTTTATTATTAATCAATGAAATTTATGTATATACTATCATTGGTAATTGTCATCGTAAGCGCTTAGAGCAAATTGAAAATTATAAACATAATAATAATGAAGGTACTCTAATTCTTGAAGAAATTCCCCAAAAATATAATCATTATCATATGGATATCAATAATCCAACAAAAGATTGGTTTACTTATCGTTATTTTGTAAATTATTATGGTTTGCCACAAGATGTAGAAATTGTTTATAAACAGGGGGAAAAAATATGATTTTAGTTACACTTGGAACACAGGATAAATCTTTTGAAAGATTATTAAAAGCTATTCAAAAGCAAATTGATTTAGGTGTTATTAAGGATAGAGTAGTAGTCCAAGCAGGATGTACTAAATTTAAATCAAATGATATGGAAATATTCGATTTAATTCCAATAGATGAATTTGATAAATTGGTGGAAGAATGTGATGTGTTAATTACTCATGGTGGTGTTGGTAGTATTATTACAGGGCTTAATAAAAATAAAAAAGTTATTGCAGCTGCTCGTCTTGCAAAATATCGTGAACATATAAATGATCATCAATTACAAATAATAGATAATTTTTCAAAAAGTGGCTATATTTTAAAACTAGATGATTTTGATAATTTAGGAAATTTATTGAAACAAGTTAAATCTTTTAAGCCAAAAAAATATAAAAGTAATGTTGATAATTTTAGAAATATTATTACTAATTATATAGATAATATATGATACTTAAAAAATTTAATTTAGAACGAGAAAATAAAAATATTTTAATTGCAACATTATTGGTTTTTATATTTTTTTTGATAATTGGGATTTTGGTTCCCTATACAGGTGATGATTGGAATAATTTAATTGGACATAATGGTAATTTAATAGTTATGTTAAAAAATACTATAGAAAATTATAATACCTTTGAAGGACGTTTTTTTAGTCGTCTAGCAGTTTTTATTTTAAATTATTATAAACCGTTATGGATTGTCATTAATGCACTAGGTATGGCTTTTCTTTATTATTTTATATGTAAGATAGCAAAAGTAAAAAAAATGTTTTTTCTACTTTTAATAATTGATTCCTTACTTTTAATCGATAAAGAAACATTTTCACAAATTTATGTTTGGATTACAGGAAATGTTACTTATTTTATTCCATTTATATTTATAATTTTTATAATTTATATGTATCGTGAGATTTTTGAAGACAGTCAATTTAAAAAAAATTATAATATTATATCTATTGTTATTATGTCTATTTTAAGTTTTATTTTCAGCATGTTTGTTGAAAATGTTAGTGTGGGTATTATTACAACATATCTTTTAATTATTATATATTCCTATCTAAAAACAAAAAAATTAGATTATAGACTTTTATTTCCATTAATTTTTTCAATACTAGGGCTATTTTTTATGTTAAATAGTCCAGGTACTAGTCGAAGAATCGATGATATGGGTGATTTTTCAAATTTATCGCTATTTTCAAAACTTTTAATAACTTTTCCAAGACAAATTAATTATGTTTTTATTAAAAATAGTTTTTTAGTTTTCTTGTTAGTTTTTATTTCTAATTATATAATTAAAAATAATTTTAAAGGATTAAAAAAATATTTATTAATACTTTATATGAGTATTATTCCAATTATTACTCTTTTAATAAATGAATTTCATAATTTATATGCGAAATATCAAAATTCGTTATATTTTTTACTAGACTATAATCGCTGGTATATTGTTTTATATTGGGTAAGTTTTCTTATTATATTTATATATTTAATTATTAAATATCACAAAAATTCACAGTTAAAATTATTATTTTTCTTTTTGATTGCTTTAATTAATAATGCTGCTATGTTAATATCTCCATTAGCAGGTGGAAGAACAAGTTTTTTATCTACTATTATGTTATATATTTGTGTTATAATAATATTGAACGATTTAGATATTAAGATATTTAATAATAAAAAATTTATTAAATTTAATTTATTCGTTTGTATTCTAATATCTTTGGTCTTTTTATCTTATTATATATTTTTTAATTATTTATATAATAAACGAACTGATTATATTAATGAACAATTAAAACAGCAAAAAAAAGAAATAGATGTTCCAATTTTACCAGAATTTTATGTATGGAATGCTAATGCATGGGATTCATGGCATTTAATAACATTTAAAAGATATTATCATATACCTGATGATGTAGATGTAAATTTAATACATAAAAATTAATTAGTAGGAGATGTAAATATGAAATTGTCAATTGTTATACCTTGTTATAATGAAGAAAAAAATGTGGCTATTATTTATGATGCGATAAAAAAACTTTTCAATAATAAAAAAGTTGCTTATGAAATGATTTTTGTTAACGATGGTTCTAAAGATCAAACGATGAATGAACTTAAAAAAATTATCGACAAAAGTGAAGCTAATATGAAAGTTGTTAATTTTTCTAGAAATTTTGGAAAAGAAGCAGCTATGTATGCTGGACTTAAAGAATCTTCAGGAGATTACGTTGTTATTATCGATGCCGATATGCAACAAAATCCATCATTAGTTTTAAAAATGCTTGGTATTTTAGAAAATGATGAAAATTATGATAGTGTAGCGGCTTATCAAGAGGTAAGAAAAGAAGGCAAAATATTAAGTGGTTTTAAAAAATTATTTTATAAATTGATTAATAAGATTTCTGAAGTTGAATTTGTAAATGGTGCTAGTGATTTTCGTATGTTTCGTCGTCGTATGGTCGATGCGATTTTAAGTATGCAGGAATATTATCGTTTTTCTAAAGGCATTTTTAGTTGGGTAGGTTTTAATACTTATTATATGCCATATCAAGTTGAAAATCGTGCTAATGGGACAAGTAAATGGTCATTTTGGAAATTATTTAAATATGCGATAGATGGAATTGTCTCATTTACTACAACTCCTCTTCGTATTGCTACTGTATTAGGTTTATTTATCTCTTTTGGGTCATTTATCTATTTTCTTATTGTCATTATTCAAACTTGCATTTGTGGTATCGATGTACCAGGTTATGCATCTTTAATTGGGATAGTTTTATTTTTAGGTGGTATTCAATTATTATCACTAGGAATAATTGGTGAATATTTAGCGCGAACTTATATTGAAAATAAAAAAAGACCGATTTATATTGCTAAAGAGGTTTTAAATTCCAAGAAAAAATAGTTTTATATAGTCAAATTAATTATTATTCGCATATAATAGAATAGGTCATTAATTTGACTTTTTTAAAAGTTTATGTTAATATTAATGTTGTTTGCAATGGCACATTATTCTAGTCAATACAATCTATTATGAAGGTGGGGCTAAAAATCCACTAAAGAGCATATCTGTGAAACTTTTGGTGCTTGCTTTTTGCGCCCAGCTTGGGGTGAGTGCTGAAAGGAAGAGTTCTAGGGCGACCGTAATGGCATACGCAATCGACCCAGTTCTCATGGAGACCTATTCTTGTGTTTGGCCTATACACGTTTGGTTGACGGACTAAATACGAAATAGGATTAAACCTACTATGTGATGAAAGTTGCGAGTAGTGTAGCTTGTCTTGAGTGAATGTATGGGGATAATTGATCTCGTAAAATTTTTTCGGCCAAAAGAATTTTATGATTGCAATTTGAAACTATATTTGCAAAAAAGAATTAATTTTAGATTGATTGTTGAGGAAATCTCCTAGACTGTCTTTTAAAATAGGATTGCAGTGCGTACTAAGTGGTAATCAAGTCGTATATTTGGTGACGATATATCAAATTTTTTAAAGGGGAACCGCTTTTTGGTAACGAAAAGTAAAATTTGGGGAAATCCAACTTGACCTAAGACGTAAAGTTTACTATTTTAAAGCCATTTTTTAAAGGATTTTGTATCCTTTTTTTTGTATAATAAAAAGGAACTGCCGGATTAACAGTTCCAAAAAAAGAATAAAAAGGGGTTGGCTAGTGTGATACTAGCTCCAATTCGCTTAAATCGAATTGGTACTGTATATACTAATCGAAAATGGAAAAAAAGTCAATGCTTTTTTAGAAAAAAATAAAAAAAAGTGTTGAATATCGAACAAAAGTTTGTTAAAATAAAAAAGAATGTAGGTGATAACATTGGAATTAAATCAAATAACTGGTATTGGTCCTAAAACAATTAGTCATTTAAATAAGTTAGGAATTTTTAATATAGAGAACTTACTTACTTATTATCCTTTTCGTTATAATGTTTTAAAACGTTCTAATTTAGATGAAATAGAGCAAGATGATAATATAGTTATAGATGGTAAAATTTCTAGTAGACCAAATGTTTTTTTCTTTGCTAAAGGAAAAGATAAAATGACTTTTAAATTAGAATGTGATAATCGCATTTTTAGTATTATTATATATAATCGTGGCTACTTAAAAAATAAATTGATTATTGGCAATACAATTACGGTTATTGGCAAATTTGATAAATTACATAATACGATTATTGTCAGTGATATTAAATTATCGCTACTTTCTAATACACCAGAAATAATACCAATTTATCATGCTAATTATAATATAACATCGAGTAAAATTCATGGTTATATTTTAAATGCTTTAAAATTTAATATTGAATTAGAAGATTATATACCTGATATATATAGAGAAAAATATCATTTTTTAGATAAGGAAACAGCAGTTGAAATTATTCATAGTCCGAGTAGTAGTGATATGTTAAAAAAAGCGTTATTGCGTTTAAAATACGAAGAATTATTTTTATTTATGTTAAAAATTAATTTTTTGAAATTAAACAATAATTTTCAATTTGGCTTAAAGAGAAATATTGATAAATCGCTTATTGATGAATTTATTGCTAATTTAAGTTTTAAACTTACACCTGATCAATTAAAATGTGTCGAAGATATTTATGAAGATTTAGTAAATGAAAAAAGAATGAATCGTTTAATTCAAGGGGATGTTGGAAGTGGTAAGACAATTGTTGCCATTATTGCTATGTATATCAATTATTTAAGTGGGTATCAAAGTGCGATGATGGCACCGACTGAAATTTTAGCAACTCAACATTTCGAAAATATTAAAAATTTATTTTCTACTTATAATATTAATGTGGCTTTACTTACTGGTAATTTAAAGGCCAAAGAGAAACGTCAAATTTATGCTGATTTAAATTCTGGTCAAATTGATATCGTAATTGGTACGCATGCTTTATTTACAGATGATGTGAAATATAATAATTTAGGTTTAGTTATTACTGATGAGCAACATCGTTTTGGTGTTAATCAAAGAGCCAGTTTAAAAAATAAAGGTATAGTACCTGATATTTTGTATATGAGTGCTACCCCAATTCCAAGAACTTATGCTCTAACGATTTATGGTGATATGGATATTTCAAGTATTAAAACTATGCCTAATGGTAGAATGCCAATTATAACATATTTAAAAAAAGATAAAGAAATTAAAGAAGTATTAAATATGATGTTAGAACAACTTAAAAATAATCATCAAATATATGTTATTGCGCCTTTAATTGAAGAAAGTGATAAATCGGATTTAGAAAATATTAATGAATTATATGATAAAATGAATCGTGCTTTTGGTAAATATTACAAAGTTGGTATGTTACATGGTAAGATGGAAAAGAAAGAAAAAGAAGAAGTAATGCAACAATTTGAAAATAATGATATTCAAATATTAGTAAGTACAACTGTTATTGAAGTCGGTGTCGATGTAAAAAATGCTACAATGATGGTTATTTTTGATAGTTATCGTTTTGGTCTATCAGCTATTCATCAATTACGTGGTCGTGTTGGGCGAAATTCACTTCAATCATATTGTATTTTAATTAGTAATAGAAATACAGAAAGACTTAAAATTTTAACACAAACAAATGATGGATTTAAAATTAGTGAAGAAGATTTTAAATTACGTGGTAGTGGTGATTTATTTGGTGTAAGACAAAGTGGTGATATGAATTTTAAACTTGCTAACATTAAAAATGATTATGATATTTTATTGAAAGCTAAAGAAGATAGTGATGAATATTTAAAAAATATTGATTTATATAATGATAAAACTTCAATTAAATTAAAAGATATTTTGTTTAGTTCTAATGGATTAGATTAAAGATAATTTTAATTCCAAACTTGACTTTTAAGATTTTATAAGTTATTATTATTGTAGCGTGATGGTAGTCACGCATCACTCTTACGGTTTAGTGTGAGAGTGCCCCCTGAAGAGAAAGCGATGCTTTCTCATTTTTATTAAATAACTAATTTTAAAATATTCAAATAATTTATAAGTACATAAATAATAAGATGATGACATGAATATGTATTTATAAAATATAATATTATCGTAAATTTAGGTATATATGTCAAAAAATATTATGATACTGATAATATTATATTATTAATTAAAATAAATAAAAATAGACAAAAATTGATTAAAAATAATATGAAAATAATACAAAATATAATGAATATAAAAAGATATTAGTATAGAAATATAGAATTATCCTGAATTGTGAAGAACTAGAAATCTATTATTATCTAATATAAAAAGTATTAAAAATAAAATAGTTAGATTTAATTAATAACAATTCTAAAACTTTACAATATTTTCTTTTTTATGGTAAAATTATGTAGGTGATAAAATATGGAACAATTAAGTAGAAGTGAAC
>CANROQ010000003.1 GCA_947632295.1 uncultured Bacilli bacterium | reverse complement strand
ATTATAGCAAACAAATGTTCTTTATACAATGCTTTTGTTATAAATTATGACACTTTATAAAATATACTTGTATATTGTCTTTTAAGATGAGTAAATCTTATAAAATTTTAAAGGATAAATTTTATGAAATATAGAATTGAATATGATCACAAATACAAGAATTCTGAATATGTTTGGAATATAGAAAATATTATTTAAATCCAATAACAATTTCTAGTATTGAACAAATGGTAGAATAGGAAAATAAAATTTACCATATTAATATTTTTATAAAGAATATTACGAAATAAGAAATTGTAGAAGAAAAAACTATTTTACCTTTATCAAACAATATAAATATATTATAGAGAATGTGTAGTTTTTAATTATTAATATCATTATGATAAAAATAAATATAATGATAATAAAAAACGAAAAAAAATATTACTAAATTAAATAATTAATTCCTAATAGTTTTTCTTATCAATTTAAAATATTATTAAATTTGTAAAATAACTAAATGTGTTGATACTGTTTGTATACCTCTAGCAAGTGGTGTTATTGTAGTTTGCTATTATACACTACTTATATAAACATAATTTTGTGCTATAAATATTTAAATATATATTTTAACATAAAAGATTAAGAAAACACCATAATATAAATAGGTGATTTTATGTTAATTAGATTAGGCTATGTTTCGATAAGTAAAACTATAGAACATATGAGTCAATATCATACAATAACTTATACACAATTTAATAAAGATAACGATTATAATAAAATAGATAATGTAGTTTATGAAAATTTTAAAACTTTAGAAAATATTTTAATTTATAATCAAAAAAATAATATTCATTTTTATCGTTTAACATCAAAATTTATTCCACTAGCAACTCATAAAAATTTAAATTTTGATTATATAAAATGTTATCAAAATTTATTTAATAAGACATCTAAATTAATAGAAAATATGCGAATTGATACACATCCTGATCAATTTACTGTTTTAAATAGTACTAAAAAAGAAGTATTAGAAAATACCTTTAGAATTTTAGAATATCATTATAAAATTTTAAAAGCTTTAAAAATTAAAAATCCTATTATAATTTTACATGTTGGTAGTAGTGTCTTTGGTAAAGAAAATTCCATTAAAAGATTTATTCATAATTTTAATTTATTGCCTGATTATTTAAAAAAGATAATTGCTTTAGAAAATGATGATAAAATTTATAATATCAAAGATGTATTAAGTCTTTGTCAAAAATTAGATGTACCATTTGTTTTTGATTACCATCACTATAGATGTAATAATACAGGAGAGAACTATTTAGATTATATAAAAGATATTTTTGCAACTTGGAAAAATATAAAACCAAAAATCCATTTTTCTTCACCTAAAAATAAAACAAAAAAAGACTTTAGAAGTCATAGTGATTATATTGATTGTGATGATTTTATTAATTTTTTAGAAGAAATTAAAAAATTTGATATCGATGTCGATATTATGTTAGAAGCAAAGGCTAAAGATGAAGCAATTTTTCGTTTAATGCGTCAATTAAAATTAAAAACTAACTATAATTTTATCGATGAAACATCTTTTATTATTTAATACTTAAGTAATAAAGGATTTTTTTGTATTCTTCTAATTTTTCTTCATATTTCATTTTAGAAAATAGGGGAGATGTAGAAGGTAAATAAATAGTTTTAATATTGGTTGTTTTTTCTATATATTTATTATATAAATTTGTTGCTTTTCGACCAGTTGTAAAAATATATTTAATGTTACTATTATCGACGATTTTTTTAATATCATTTACTTTGACATTTTTAATTGTTTGATCAGCTGAACCTTCTATTTCGCAACTTTTAATAACATCGAATAGAGCAATATTATTTTTTAAAAGAAATTCTTTTTTATCAGTTATATTTTCATTAAATAAATCACTTAAAATTTTCCAAAATTGATTTTGTGGATGAGCATAATAAAAATTATTTTCACGTGATTTAACACTAGGAAAAGAACCCAAAATTAAAATTTTAGAATCTTGATTATAAATTGGTTTTAAAGGATGATTTATTATCATATTATCACTTCTTTAATTTTTTGATTGGACCACCATAAATATATTGTTCTTGATTTTCTTCATTTTCACTATCGATTAGACGAATTGAACAATTTTGCATATTGGCCTCATGATTAAACCATTCAGGTGAATGGTGAAAATAATTCATGATAATGGTACGAATAGCTGTTCCATGCGAAACGATAAATAGGGGATTACTATTATCATTCATAACAGTTTCAAGAAATTGTCGTGTTCTAAGTGCTACATCCATGGGACTTTCTCCTTGAGGCAATTTTGCGTAAAATTTACCGTTATTTTGCCAATAGTTATCATAATGTTTAAATTCTTCAGGATATAATTTTTTAATTTCATCAATAGTCTTATCGCTAAATAATCCATAATTTTGTTCAATTAAAGTATAATCTTCTTTAATACATGCGATATTCAAATATTGATTAATTATTTGTGCTGTTTCACGGGTACGAGTATAAGGACTTATCCATAAAGTTGCTTGTTCTAAATTGATTTGATTTTCTTTTAAATATTGCTTTAAAAATAATCCAGTTTGTTTGGCTTGTAATTTTCCATTTTGAGATAGGTGTACTAAATGATCTGGTAAACCTAGTAGGTTATTTTGTTTGATATTAGAAATTGATTCACCGTGTCTAATTAAAAAAATTTTCATATTTATATCCTTCCTATATAATAATATTTATTGACTAATAATTAATTTTTGTGTTTTTATATAATTAAAAAATTCTTCACAAGAAATATGACTATTTGGTTTTTCATATTCATATAAATATAATTTAGCATTTTTATTAATTTCTTTATAATCATATTTAAATTTTAAGATAACATCATTTAGTAATTCATCTTCATTTGCATATTCATGTATTCCTTTATAAGTAGACCAAGCATGTTCAAACCAATAATATTTATTATTTTGTTTAAATATTAAAAAAGTATGTGATGGTAAATCTTTACTATTATCAAGATAGATGAAAAATGTCTTAATAGATATATTATTATCTAAAAATAATTTTCTTTCTAATTCTACTTGATCCCAACATACACCACATTTTTTTTCTAATAGTTCTTCAGGTGTTAGTAAATAATAAAAATTATAAAATTCATTATCCCATTTTTTTGGGTCAGTTTCTATTATATTATTGCCATTATTATCTTTGAAACCATAGGTAATTTCATTCATTATATTCATTATTTCGTTTGCTTTCATTTAAAATCATCTCTATTTCGTTTTTATTAATATATCACAAAAAATATTGAGAAGCAAATTATAAAATATATAAGGAAAAATATTATTAAAAAATGATAATATCTTAAAATAATTTATTATTAGATGTAATTTTAAGTAAAAATAGTACTAACTATATAAGTGGTACTAACGCAAATATATTTTAAAAGATAAAAACGACCTTTTATAAAGTCGTCTTCCTATGTTTACTTGAATTTTCCAAGTTATCTATCACTATGGTGCTGAAAACAGGATTTGAACCTGCAACCCACTGATTACGAGACAGTTGCTCTACCGTTGGAGCTATTTCAGCGATTAATAAACAAATATATTATATAACTTTTTTTTAAGTTTGTATATAAATATTTCAAAATTTTTAATAGATTGAAAATTAAAAAAGCAAGATAAATTTATCTTACTTTATTCCCATTACGCAATCATCAATGTCATTCCAACTGCTTTTTGATATGCCATATAAGTGATCATCACCGATTTCAATTTCGACAATTTTACTAACTTTATCTTTATATTGCATATCATCTACATATTTTTCTAATATTTCCAAAATATTGATTGCGTATTCTTCCTCGGCTTCTAAAATTTCTTCATCTAACATTCCTTCGTAATCAGGATACTTATTATTAAATTCATTAATGTATTCCTCAATCTCATCATATGTTGCTGCCCAAATATCAATTGGTTCGATTTCGACTTTTATTTGATAAATACCATCTATTTTTCTTGCTTCATTAACAGTGTATTTAGTTTTTAATAAAACTTTTTTTGCCAATTCATAGTATTTTTCTTTTGCTTCATCACTGATATAACCATTATTTATAGAATTAAAAATCATAATTTGATTTGCCATATATTTTATAGTGTCATCATATAATTCTTCAGCTTCTTCTTTTGTAGTTTCAGCCAAGATTAAATATTCATCAAATTCTCCGCGATAACTAGCATTCATAGCTGATTCAAGATATTTTTGATATTCGGTTGCTTTTTCATCTGTAAAGCATCCAATAAATAAAAGTGTAATAATAAAAATACTTATTAAATAAATAAATCTTTTCATAATAACTCCTTTCTTGTGTCGTATTATATACCAAATTGCTTTTTAATTCAATTAATTTTTTAAATATTTAAAAATTTTTAAAATAATGATATAATAAAAAAGGAGGATTGATAAAATGCCAACTGCTCATAATGAAGCAAAAAAAGGTGATATTGCAAAAACTGTAATTATGTCTGGTGATCCTTTAAGAATTAAAGCAATTGCTTTAAAATATTTAGAGAATGCTAGACTAGTAAATGAAATTAGAAATATATATGCTTATACTGGTACTTATAAAGGAAAAGAAGTAACAGTCATGGCACATGGTATGGGTATGCCTAGTATGGGAATTTATGCTTATGAATTATATAAATTCTACGATGTAGAAAAAATAATTAGATTGGGTTCTTGTGGGTCATATGTAGAAGATTTAAATCTTTTAGACATAGTTTTAGTTGAAAATAGTTATACAGAAAGTAATTTTGCTTATACTTTAAATAATGATACTACTAAAGTAGCAACATCTACTAATTCTATAAATGAACAAATTGAAGAAGTTGCTAAAAGTAATAATATTAAATTAGTAAAGGGTAATGTTTTTTGTACTGATTGCTTTGATTGGTATATTACTGACTTAAATGTTTTTTTAAATCGTTTACCAAAAAATTCTAATATTATTGCTGCTGAAATGGAATCTTTTGCTTTATTTTACCTAGCTAAAATGCTTAATAAACAAGCTGCTTGTTTACTTACAGTTGTAGATTCACATTATAAAAAAGAAGAATTAAGCGCTATTGAAAGACAAAAATCAGTTGATAATATGACTATATTAGCTTTAGAAAGTATTTAATAAAAAATCTAGTAACTAATAATTACTAGATTTTTAAAAACAAAATGGTGTCCTCTTGGGGGCTCGAACCCCAGACCCACTGATTAAGAGTCAGTTGCTCTACCAACTGAGCTAAGAAGACATAAATAACCACAAATTAATTATAACACAATTTTTTTACTTTGTGAATATATTTTTGTTATTTTACTATATATAATATGAAAGGAAGAAAAAAATGAATTTTGAGATTGATTATTATTTTACGGAAATTGTTGAAAATGAAATTTTTTCTAAATTAACAACTGATAAATGTGACGTTATGGATATTTTTAATGCTAGTGCACAAATAATGTCAAAAATTAACAATAAAAACTGTCAAACAATTAAAACTTCTAATATTGATTCAAATGTCAAAATTTTAGGTAATGTTTATATCGATGAAGGAGTGGAAATTCAATCTGGATGTATTATCGAAGGACCTGTTTATATAGGAAAAAATTGTAAAATTTTATATAATTCTTATATTCGACCAGGTACTATTATGGGTGATGATTGTGTCGTTGGTTTTGCTTCTGAGGTTAAACATACGATTATGCGTGATGGCTCAAAAGTTTCGGATTTAGCGTTTGTTGGTGATTCGATTATTGGCAAAAATTCACGTATTGGTTCTGGTGTCATTGTCGCCAATAGAGGATTTAATCAGGAGGATATTATTATTAAAGATGAAAATAAAAATCCAATCAATTTAAAAAGAGAAGTAATGGGAATAATATTGGGTGACAATAGTCGAATTGGGTCTAATTGTACAACTTCGCCTGGAACGTTTATTGGTCAATTTACTTGGATTTATCCACATACTTGTATCCATGGTTTTATTCCTAGTCAAAAGAAAGTTTATGATAAACAAAACATGGTCTTTTTAGACAATGAACGAAAAGTGTTAACTAAATCAACATCTTGGAATCATGATAGTTATAAATGATTAAAAATCAATAGCAATTTTTAAAATTGCTTTTTTTCTTTTCTTTTAAAAAATATATGATATAATATATAATATTATTTTAAAGGGGAGAACTATATGAACTTTAATACTTTTTGTAATTATATAGATGATATTATAAATAAATCACAAGATTATATTGATGTTGAAGAACTATTAAAAATTATCGAATCTTTAAATATCGATTTGACACTTAAAAATGAATTATTGATGAAGGTCCATTATTATGATTATAAAATGACTAAAAAAGAATTAGACGAAATTATTGAACTTAAAAAAATTGATGATAGTAATAATTTAGAATTTGCGAATATTACTTTAAAAATACCAACACCAAAACAAGTTATTACTAATCAAAATAAAATTATCAATAATAAAATTGATATTAAAAATTATATAAATATGATTGATAATTTTTCGGATATGGATGATTTTACTTATTTAAGTGAGACTATTAATAAAGATGATTTTTTCGATACAATAAATAGTTTATTAGCTTATTATACGTTAGAATTAGTCACTTTAAAAAAATTGGAATATGAAGAAAATACTTTGTTTGAAGAAGAAAAAAGTAAAATTAATAATATTATTGATAATCTACATTATTTGCAAATTTGTACCCAAGAAGATAATGTTTATGAAGAAAATAAATTAATTTATTTAACAACTATGTATGGCAATAATGTTTTTGTAAATAGTTTAGAAAAAATATCTAATGAATATTATGATTCTATATTAAATGCGTTTGATTCTCTTAAAAATGGTAGTTTTAAAAATAATAAACGTATTGGTAAAAATGATGATGGTTTCGATTCACCATTATATCAGGTTCGTGATAATCAAATTAGAATATTTTATCTTAAAATATCACCTAATTTATATTTAGTAGCTGATGTTATAGTAAAAAAATATGCTGTTCGTAATAGTTATTCACATTATATTCGTCAACTTTCTAAATCAGCTTTGTCGCAAATTAAACAATTTTTAATGTTACAACCAAGTCAACAAGAAAAAATTATAAATGACAATATGAATGTTACTTCTTCAATTAATTCCATATTAATAGATAAGAAAAAGGTGTTAAAATGAGTGAAATATTTAAAATGATAGAAAATAGAATAGAAAAGTTACAAGAAGAAGTTTCACCAACTATAGATGAAATTCAATTTTTCGAAGAATACTATAATATTATTCATTTTTTAGATAAAAATTCTAATAGTGATTTAGATACAGTCTCACCTGATATTTTATTTATTTTGTGTAGTCGAGCCTATAATAGTGATATCGAATTTTTAGAACTTAAAAAAAAGGTTGATGATAATAAAGAACTTTTAAATAAAATTTTTGATAATTCTAAATGTGTATTAATACCAAGATGGTCAGAAAATTTAGATGAAACTATTAAATTTGAATATGAATTAGCTGATGATTTGCTTAAAAATTCTATTTTTGATAATGAAAATGATATAAATATTATCAAAAAAGTTTTAGATCTTTTATATGTATATTGTAATTATCAAAGTATGGATACATTTGAAGATATTGTTAAAAATTTATTTAATATTTGTATTACTAAAAATAAAGAATTAAATTTTATGACTAAACAATTTAAAAATCAGTTTGTTAAAAATTTAGGAACTGATGAAATAAAATTTAAAGTACATAAACGTTATGAAGAAATAGTAAAAATGCATAATAAATTTACTGTTAATTTAAAAAATACTTATAAAAGTTATATTCTTTTAGGCAAAACTTTACAAAATATAAATAAATTACCATATCGTTTAGAACCAAGTATATTTAAAAATATTGATGATGAACTCGTTTATGAAGTGTATAAATTTATTTCTAAATTAAATCAAGATTATTGTAAAGAAATATTAAAAGAAAAACTTCCTTTATTAGAAAATAGTATAAAATCACAAAAATTAATTTTAAAAAAAAGTGGTTTTGAAATCGATAGAATACATTTAACTAAATTAAATTTTCTTTTACATTATGGAAATATAGATGAATTAGAAAAAATGATACCATTTTTGAATAATTTAAATTATCAATTGATAGATATATATTCTAATAATGGTCTTTATTTATTAGTCAATACTAATTATGATACTTTGTTAAAAATTAACGAATTGTTAAATAAAAATATTATTAATATTAATTTTGTAAAACAATATCCTCAAATATTTTTTAATAAAGATGTCGTTCATAATATTAAAGGATTAAATAATGTCTTAAATACTAATTTCGATATTTTAAATACTAATTACAAAATAGAAAATCAAAATATAAATGAACTTTTAATTATGGATAATCAAAAATTATATAATAATGTCAATACTTTAAAAAAATATCATACTAATTTAGATAAAAATATTTTGCAAAATGAAAAATTATTTGATTATTTAGATTTATTTATCGAATTAGGATTATTTAATGATATTATTAATAATAGTTATCAAATTGATGATAATAGTATCAATATTATAAAGAGATTTTATATATCTAAAATGATTAAATTTAAACATCCGAATTTAGAAAATATGATTGCAACCGGTAATAATTTTTATATTGCTAATCAAGAACTAGATGATTATATTATTAATAATGTCGATGATTATTTAGAAAGTGATATTAAAAAAGTTTTAAATAATAATAATCGAAATATTATTGATGATGATAATTTAAGCAAGTTAGATAATTATTTAAAAGATAATTTAACTTATGATTTCGATGGAATTTTAATTTCAAAAAATAAAGTACTTAGAAATTTATACTGTCTTAAGAATAACTTAGAAGAAAATAGTAATAAACTTTTATTTTGTGCGATTATATATGGCTCAATTTTAGATAAAGAACAAATTGAAAAAATTAAAAATATTGTTTATCAAAAAACATATACAAAAAAAATTGATAATTAGAAAACTAATATCAATTTTTATTTTGACTATTTTTTATAATAAAATTATAAGAATCTCGACACATATCTTCTAAAGTTTTAGTTGTTTTCCAGCCTAATTCTTTTAAAGCGAGAGTAGGGTCAGCACAAATTGCAGGTAAGTCGCCATTTCTTCTAGCACCATATTTATAATTTAATTTTAAATTATTTACTTTTTCAAAAGTCGTAACTATTTCGGTTACAGAAACACCTTGACCAGAACCTAAATTATAAATTCTAATCTTTGGTTCATTATTTAATAATTGTTCAAGGGCTTTAATGTGACCTTGGGCTAAATCAACTACATGAATATAATCTCTTATACATGTACCATCGGGAGTATCGTAGTCATTGCCAAAAATAGTTAGACATTCTAATTGACCGACAGCAACTCGTAAAATATAAGGCATTAAATTATTAGGAATACCACTTGGATCGTCACCAATTAAGCCAGAACTATGTGAGCCAACAGGATTGAAATATCTTAACATAGTAATTGACCAAGTAGGATCAGCATGATATAAATCTTCTAAAATATCTTCAATCATGGTTTTAGTTTTTCCATAAGGATTACTTGGTGTACCTTTTTTGATTGTCTCAACAAAACGTGTCTCGTGGCAATCACCATAAACAGTAGCACTTGATGAGAAAACTAATTTTTTACAATTCATCTCATTCATAACTTCTAATAGTGATAAAGTTGAATCAAGATTATTACGATAATACATTAAAGGTTTAGAAACTGATTCGCCAACTGCTTTAAAACCTGCAAAATGAATAACACCATCAATTTTATTTTCACTAAATATTTGCCTTAAAATTTCTTTATCGCAAACATCTCCTTCATAAAATGAAAAATTTTTACCAGTAATAACTTTAATTTTATCTAAAACATCTCTTTTGGAATTAGAAAAATTATCGATAATAACAACTTCGTAGTTAGCGTTCAATAGTTCAACAGCAGTGTGACTTCCAATATAACCACATCCACCTGTTATAAGAATTTTCAAAATAATCACCTCTATATTAATATTAACAAAATATACTTTTAATTACAAGATTATATTTTTGTGTAAATTTAATTAATACAAAAATCGACATTTTTTATTGTTTTAGTATCATTTTATGTTATAATGGATATAGCATGACAAAAAATAAAAACATCTTTTGTTGGTTTAGGAGTTGAATATATGAAAAATATTTATAGATATATAAAACGTTTTTTTGATTTTTTAATTGCCTTAATTTTATTAGTTATTCTATCACCAATTATATTTATTATAACTGTTGCGATAAAAATAGATAGCAAAGGTCCCGCTTTTCTTAAGCAAGAGCGTTCAGGGAAAAATAACAAAATATTTACTATGTATAAATTTAGAAGCATGGTAGCAGATAATGATGTTCATGATTTTAAAGTTGCTGATCAAGTTACAAGAGTAGGTAAATTTTTAAGAAAAACTTCATTAGATGAAATACCGCAATTAATTAATATTATTAAAGGTGAAATGAGTTTTATTGGCCCTAGACCATGGATTGTTGAATATAGCAAATATTTTACTAAAGAACAAATGCGTCGATTAGAAGTTTTACCTGGTATGACTGGACTTGCTCAATGTGAAGGTAGAAATGGACTTTCCGTTTTTGAAAAAATAAATTATGATATTAAATATGTTGATAATATGTCATTTAAAATGGATTTATATATAATATTTAAATCAATTTATACTGTTTTTTCTACTAAAGATGCTACTGCTAATAAAGGAATTATTAAAAATGAATTAGATGATTTAAAGGGACAATTTTCAAACAAGAAGAATCAAAAATCTTCTAAAAAAAAATTAAAAATTTCTAAAAAATATAATGAACAAAATAGTACCATAAATGAAAATGTTTGCATTGAAAGTGTAATTTAAATATTTTTTTAGTTAGGTGGAGGAAATACTGTGAATCAAAATGTCAGCAATAAGATAAAAACTTTTAACTATATATTTACTTTATTTATTTTAATTTATCATCTAAGATTTTTAGATGGGTATAATATAATATATCGTAATAATTTTGATAAAAGTATTTTAGATTTTTTTATGTCAATAACAACTCATTTTGATGATTTGGCGCTAACTGCTTTTTTTATTATTTCTAGTTTTTTATTTTATTATAATATCGATAGTTCTAACCAAGCTATTATAAAAATAAAAAAAAGATTAAAAACTTTATTCATACCTTATTGTATATGGACTATTATTGTTATAATTTTTCATTCAATAGTTTTTAGATCTCTACCATTTAACTCTATTCAAACATTTATAAAAATTATTTTCTTTTATCCAATAGATGGACCACTTTGGTATATTTTAGCGTTATTGATATTTATTCTTCCAGCACCATTAATTATAAAATTAAAAAATAAAAAAATATTATCTACAGTTTGTTTTGTATTATCATTAGTTTTATTATATTTTTATAAAATGCCTAATTTAATTGGTTCAATTTGGTGGTGGTATCCAAGTATTATACATTTTTTACCCGCTTATTTAACTGGTGTATGGCTTGCTTTAAATTTTTCTAAGAATATCTCAACTGAAAAATATAATCAAAAATTATTTATTATGATAACATTTTTAATGTTAGTAGTTACATTATGTTTTAAAAATTACGCAGGTTTTACATTTTTAGAACCATATGTTTATATAATAGCTATTTTGTTTGTATGGTTATTATTTTCAAGTAAAATTTTTACAAAAAATCCATTATTGTTTCAAAGTTCCTTTTTTATTTATGTAACTCATCAGCCTATTTTAATCTTAATTTTTAATAAAATTACTAAATTAATAATTAAAGATATGCCTATTTTTGGTTATCAAATGGTGATAATTAAATTGTTTCAAACTTTTTTAATAGTAATGTTTTCTTATTTTGTTATTTCATTAGCAAAAAAATATTTACCATCAAAGATGAATAATTTAATATTTGGAGGTAGAATATAAATTTTATTAACGAGGAGGAATATACAGTTGAAAAAAGTATTGTTTAGTGCAACTGTTGATTCACATATCCTATGTTTTCATTTACCATATTTAAAATATTTTAAAGAACAAGGATATGAAGTACATGTTGCAACTAATAGTGATGAAAAAATACCATATTGTGATAAAAAACATAATATATCATTTGAAAGAAATCCATTTAAATTAAATAATTTAAAAGCTATTAAAAATTTAAAAAAAATAATAAATAAAGAAAAATTTGATATAATTCATACTCATACACCAATGGGCAGTGTTGTAACGAGATTAGCCGCAAGAAATTCTCGAAAAAAATATGATACTAGAGTTATTTATACTGCACATGGTTTTCATTTTTATAAAGGCGCTCCTTTAAAATATTGGTTAATGTTTTACCCAGTCGAAAAGTTTTTAGCACGTTATACTGACGATTTAATAACTATTAATAAAGAAGATTATAATCGTGCAAGTCGTAAATTTAAAACAAGAGTACATTATATTCCTGGTGTTGGGATTGATCCTAAAAAATTTGATGTTAAAATGAGTGATAGTGAAAAATTAGATTTAAGAAAATCACTTGGATTAGCAAAAAATGATTTTGTTTTAATATATCCGGCCGAAATATCAAAAAGAAAAAATCAAGAATGGTTAGTTAAATCTTTATCATCATTAATAAAACAAAATAATGATATTCATTTATTATTACCTGGTATAGATAGTTTAAATGGTAAAATAAATGAATTAGTTAAAAATTTAAACTTGGAAAAAAATATTAACTTATTGGGATTTCGTAATGATATTCCAAATCTTTTGAAAATTTCAAATTTAGCGATATCTTCAAGTCGCCAAGAAGGTTTGCCTGTTAATATTATAGAAGCTATGTATATGGGACTGCCTATTGTTGCAACGTCTTGTCGGGGTAACAATGATTTAATTGAAGATGGAAAAAATGGTTATATAGTAAGCCAAAATGATACTGAACAATTTGTTGATAAAATTAAAAAATTTTATATGCAAGAGATTGATATTGATATATTTAAAAAAAATAACATTAAAAAGGTTAAGAAATATCTATTAAGTGATATTTTAAAAGAATATATAAAAATATATAATAGTAAGTAGGAATTTTTATGAAGAAAGTTTTACATTTTTTAGCAAGTAATCAATATTCAGGGGCTGAAAATGTAATTTGTACTATAATTGAAAATTTTAAAGATGAATTTGAAATGGTTTATTGTTCTCCAAAGGGACCTATTGATAATATATTACAAAAGAAAAATATTAAACATTTAGTTATGGATAAATTTGATTTGAAAAATTTAAAAAAAAATATTAAAGAATTTAATCCTGATATAATTCATGCTCATGATTATAAGGCTAGTCTATTAGTTGCGATGACAGGTTTTAAAGGAAAAATTATTTCTCATTTACATAATAATTGTCCATTTGCAAAAACATGGAATTTTAAAACTGTTTTATATAATATGGCAATTCCTAAATTCTCAAAGGTTATTGGTGTTTCTAATAAAGTTTATGAAGAAGCGATATTTAAAAAAACAATGAAAGCAAAATATGAAACACTTTATAATTATGTTGATAAAATGGAAATTATTAATAATTCTAATGCTTATAATTATGAAAAAAAATATGATTTATTTTTTATTGGTAGGCTAACTGAACAAAAAGATCCATTATTGTTTATTGAAATTGTAAAAGAAATTAAAAAATTGAAAAAAGATATCAATGCTGTTATAATCGGTGATGGCAATTTAAAAGATGATTGTCTTGATAAGATAAAAGTTTATAATTTAACTGAAAATATTGATTTGAGCGGCTTTGTTGAAAATCCTTTTCCAATTATAAAAAATTGTCAAATAGGAATTATGCCATCTAGATGGGAAGGCTTTGGATTAACTGTTATTGAAGCCATGACACTTTCAAAGCCTGTTTTAAATAGTGGTGCAGGGGGGTTAATCGAAATTTTTAAGGATAATAAAAACTTTATATGTTCTAATTTAGATGAATATATAGAGAGTGCTTTAAAAATGTTAAATAGTAATGATTTATATTGTAAAAATGCAAAATTGAGTGAGAATATCGCTAATAAATTTGCTAATTTAGAATTATGGAAGGAAAAATTAAGAAAGATGTATATAGAATAGGTGAAAATAGTTTATGAAATCTGATATAAGAAAAAAAACAACTACTATAAAAGAAATAGATAGTGCTAAAAATAAAAACTTTGCTATACAAATTATTAGAGTTTTAGCAATGCTATTTATTGTAATTTGTCATTTATGCAATGAATCTAAAAATTCCATGATATCTTCATTAGGACAATTTTTTAATATAGGAGTATTTATTTTTATATTTATATCAGGTTTTTTATATGGCAATAAAAATATTGATAATAATAGTAAATGGTTATTTAATCGTTTAAAAAGAATTATGATACCTATTTATATTTTTATATTATTTTTTATATTTTTAACATCATTTATAACGGAAATTTTTCATTATAAGTTTTTATTTATTTATTTATTTGATTTACAATATTTTTTAGGTAGTGTGAAAAATGCTGGTCATTTGTGGTTTTGTTCAGTTATTGTTATTTGTTATTTATTATTACCACTTATGAATAAATATAAGGAAAAATTGATCTCTAATTTTTATCCTTTTTCTATTTTAATTATAACTATTTCTTGTTTAGTTGGACTTGTGAGCAAGTCATATGGTTTATTAGGTTTTTATCTATTAACTTTTTATATTGGATATTTTTTTAAAAATTCTATTAATATTGTAAAAGTAAAATATTTTATTCCAATTAGTTTAATTATTGTAGGATTAATATTTAGAATTATTGGCAAGTATTTATTCGATAATACTTTATTATATGAAACAACTATTACCGCATTAACTCATATAATGATGACAATTGGAATTTTTATATTTATTTATAAATTATTTTGTAATTTTAAAGCATCTAATGTAGTTAAAAAAATTATCAATTATTTTGATGAATTAAGCTATTATATTTATATTGTACATTATATGTTTATTGTTGGACCAATTAGTGTTATGAACATTACAAATAATTTTGTAATTAATTTAGCAATTTTTATTATTTTGACAATTATGTCGGCTTATGTATTAAAAATTTGTACTGATATTTTTTGTAATATTAAGTTAAAAAAAATAAATTTAATAAGTTTATTACAATTTTTAGAAATTTTTACAATTGTTATCTATAAATTTTTATTAGCGTATAATTATCGTAATAATTGGGTTTTATATTTTCTAATTATTATTGCAGGTATATTATTTTTGATCATATTTGCTTTTAAAATGAAAGAAATTAGAAAAAAAGATTTCATTATATTTGGATTATTGATGTTATTGGCTTTAATTACTGTTTATATTTTAAAAAGTGTTAATTTTATTTTTCCATTATTTATTGCTTTATCTTTTTATAATAACGATCCAAAGAAAATTGCGAAAATGTATTTTTGGTCCTTATTGTTCGGATTTATTTTAACTTTAATGCTTAATTCTATTAATATATTACCAGATCATAATGTTTCAAGAATGGTAAATGGAAAAATGTTTACAAGATATGGATTAGGATTTATTAATACAGCATTTGTTATGTTATATTATATTTTTATTTGTTTGTCGTATTATTATGGATATGGTTTTTCAAAAACATTTGCATTAATGAGTTCATTTTTCGGGTTAATTCTATTTTATTTGTGTAATAGTAGAACAGGTTTATTTACATTAATAATATTTGAATTATTATTATTTCTAAATAGAAAGTTTAAAATTATAGAAAAAACATTAAAATTTTTAGTACCAAATTTGTTTAGTATTTTTTTATTACTGATGTTACTTCTAACTATATGTTATAAATTTTTTGATATATCATATTTTAATCAAATTTTTAGTGGTAGATTAGATTTTAATTTATGGTTTTATGAACATGGATATTTTTGGTCGCTATTTGGAGTTCAAACATCTTTAAATATACCTCTTGATAATTATTATTTTTATCCATTAATAAAATTAGGAATAGTTGGTTGCATTTTATTTTTGATAATTGATTTCAAAAGTTTATATAATTTAAGACATATTAATTCTTTAATGATTGTTCAATTTATTGTATTATTATATGGCTTAGGAGACTCGAATGTAATAGTATCTAGTATTAATTTTATGTTATCTATCCAAGCAATGGTCTTAATTAATTCTAAAAATAAATATTTATTAAAAGGTGATGTAGATGAAACAAAACGATTTAATTAGTATTATTGTTCCCGTTTATAATGTCGAAAAATTTTTACCACAATGTATTGAATCGATTATTAATCAAACTTATAAAAATTTAGAAATAATTTTAGTAGATGATGGTTCTACTGATAGTTCTTTTAAAATATGTAATAAGTATGCTTGCAAGGATAGTAGAATTAAAGTTGTACAAAAAACAAATGGTGGACTATCAGACGCTAGAAATAAAGGTATGGAAATTTGTACAGGTGATTATATTGGCTTTGTTGATTCTGATGACTATATCGGCAAGGAAATGTATGAAATTCTATACAATGATATCAAAAAATATAATGCAGATATAAGTATTTGCGAATATAAATATTGCTTTGATGATAACGTTAATTTTGATATTAATTTAAATAGCATTGTTTATAATAATTTAGATGCTTTACAAAATTTATTATTTGATAAACAGTTGACTAGTCATGCATGGAATAAATTATATAAAAAAGATTTATTTAAAAATATAAAATATCCTGTTGGAAAAATTTATGAAGATATTGGAACTACTTATTTGCTATTTGAATGTTCTAAAATTATATCATATAATAAAAGTATTCAATATGCATATCGTCAACGAAAAGATAGTTTATGTAATAGTGTAAGTGAAAAAAAAATTAACGATTATGTTGAAATTATTAATAATAGGTATGAATATTTAAATACAAAATATCCAAATATGAAAAAAATATTGGATGCTAGTAGAATTCAATCCTCTTTAATATTTAATTTTATTATTGCCCGTGATAAAAATGAAAAATTATATAATAGTAAGTTATTAATTGATGATTATAAAAAAAATGTAAAAATTAATTTTAATTTATTTGGTAAGGTAAAATTAAAATATATATTCGCCTTAATTGTTTTAAAATTAAATAGAAAATTATTTTATAAAATATTTAGTAAATGAAATGATGTGATTTATGAAAATAGTAAAAAAAATTTTGCCAAAGAATGTATATTTATTTTTAATTAAGATACGTGATAATTGTAAGTATTTTATCATTTGTATAAAAAATATTTTTAATAAAAATAAATATAAAGGTATAAAAATTCGTTCTAATGATGAAACAATCGATTTAATTGTTAATAAAAAAATGTCCTTAAGTCGTTTTGGTGATGGTGAATTCAAATGGATATTTGGTGAAAAACAAACTTCATTTCAAGATGATAATGAAGAACTTTCTAAAAGATTATTGGAAGTATTTACTTCAAATGTAGAAAATTTAATGATCGGTATACCAGATATTTTCGATAATCTAAGTGTATATAATCGAAAAGCTAAAATTTTTTGGTCAATTTTTTTAGATACAAATTTTGATAAATTAAAACCTATATTAGATTATGATAAAATCTATGCTAATGCTAATATTACTAGACCTTATATAGATTATAAAAATAAAAATGATGTTTCTCAAAAATATAAAAGTTTAAAAAAGATATGGGATAATCGAAATATTGTAATCATTGAGGGTTCTAATACTAAATTAGGAGTTAGAAATGATTTATTAAATAATGCTAAATCAATTGAAAGAATTATTTGTCCACCAACTAATGCTTTTAATAAGTATGTAGAAATTTTAAATGCTGCAAAAAAAATTTCCAAAGATAAGTTAATTTTAGTTTCTTTAGGCCCAACAGCAACAATATTAGTTTATGATCTTACTTTATGTGGATATCAAGCAATTGATACTGGACATATTGATATCGAATATGAATGGTTTTTAGCCAAAGCACATGAAAAAGAAAAAGTTGATGGTAAAGCTGTTAATGAGGCAGGTACTAGTAATTTAATATATGAAGAATATGATGAAGATTATTTAAAATCAATAATTGAGAAGATAGAAGCGTGATGAAATTGAAAAAAATATTTACTGCAATAAAAAAAATACCAGCTCCTGTTTTAGCTTCAATTGTCTATATTTTTATAGTTTTTGTACAAAGTGGTATTTCTTTTATAACTACACCTATATTTACTAGATTATTAAATGTAGAAGAATATGGTATGACTAGTTTGTATAGTTCTTGGTATAATATTGCCATTATATTATTAACTTTAAATCTATATTGTGGTGTTTATAATAATGGGTTATTAGATTTCAAAGATAATCGTGATAAGTTTACCTCATCTATTTTAAGTATTAGTATTTTTAATACAATTTTTATCTTTTTCATATATTTACTTTTTTGTAATAAACTAAATCAATTAATTGGTCTACCTTCAATTTTAATTATTTTTATGTTTATTCATATTTTAGTTACTCCAGCAATTAATTTATACATAACCAAAGAAAAATTTGAATATAAGTGGGTATGGCCTCTTATTATTACACTATTTGTTTCAATTTTAAATCCTATTTGTGGTTTGATTGGAATTAAATTATTTCCTTTAAGTAAAGGAATTGCTAAAATTATTTTTTTCTACTTACCATCTATTGTTGTTTATTTTGGTTTTTTAATTTATTTGTTAGTAAAAGGTAAATGCTTTTTTTCTAAAAAATATTGGAAATATGCACTATCTTTTAATATTCCTTTAATTCCTCATTATTTAGCTAATGTTTTATTGGCACAATCTGATAGAATAATGATTTCAAAATTTTTTGAAGATGGCATTAGTCTAGTTGGAATATACGGATTAGCTTATACGGTTGCAACATTATTACAATATATTTTAAATGGAATAAATGGTGCTTGGATTCCATTTACTTATAAAAAAATGCAAGCAAATAAAATTTGTGATATTAATAAATATAGTAATTATATTGTCATTGGAGCTAGTGTTATTTTAAATTTGTTGATTATTATAACACCTGAGTTAATTAATATTTTAGCGCCAAATTCTTATTTAGATGCAATTTGGTATGTACCACCAATTGCGCTTGGCTTATATTTCTTTTTTGTCGCAAGCTTATTTTCTAATATAGAATTTTATTATAAAAAAAATATTTATGTTATGATTGGTAGTGTCATAACAGCAATAATAAATATAGTGTTAAATTTAATTTTTATTCCTATTTTCGGTTCTATTGCTGCAGCTTATACTACATTAATTGGTTATATATTTTTTGCAATATTTCATTATATTTTTTATCGTAAAATTGACAAACGACCTATTTATAATATAAAAAGTATGAGTATTGTATCTTTTATAAATGTTATTTTAATTACTATTATCATGTGTTTATATAAATATATTATAATTAGATATAGTTTGGTTTTAATTATTATTGTTTATTTGATATTAAATCGAAAAAAGATAATTTCTATTGTTAGAAAGATGGGTAAAAATGAGTAATTTAAAATTAAATAAGAAAAAATTATATATTTGTTTATCATATTATCATGTTTATATTGCATTATTAAAATGTTTAAATGACAAAAAAAGTATTTGTGATATTGTCATTTGTGATAGTATAAACGATTACAAAAAACTTTTTATTAATATCAATAATAGTAAAATATTTGATAAAGTATTTTTGTTTGAAGAAAAAAAATTAAATATTTCAAAAAGAACTTTTCTTCAAAAAGTATTTGGGAAATCGGATTTAAAAAAGCAAATTGAAAAAAGTTTTTATTTGGATTTTAATATTTATAAAGAAGTTTATATTTTTAATGATTGTTCTAGAATAGGTCAATATTTAAAAGTATCAAATGTAAAATATCATTTATTAGAAGATGGTAGAAATTTTCGTAATATAATAAAAAATGTGTTAAAATTTTCTTTTAAAGATAAAATATTAATTTTAATAAAGAAAATAATTAATCACTATGATTTACCATATGGTATGTCTCGAAATGTGATTGACATTGAAGTTACCGTAAAAGAAAATGTTGACTTGCCAAAAAATAAATTGATAGAGTTTGATAATAATCAATTATTAAATAGTATTAGTAAATTAGATAAAAAGAAAATTTATGATATTTTTATTGAAGATTCTTTTATAATAAAATCGAATAGAAAAAAATGTCTTATTT
>CANROQ010000002.1 GCA_947632295.1 uncultured Bacilli bacterium | reverse complement strand
AAAGCGATTACTGCTAAAATAACGATTACTGCTAACAATTCGATTAAAGTAAAACCTTTCTTGTTCATTTTCATTTTTTCTACCTCCTATTTTTCTACAATAATAATATAACATAGACCAAAATAACTGTCAATATTCGGCAATATTTTTTTCATTTTATTTAGAAATATTAGACAATTTTTGACACTATAAATTATAAATTATAATTCATTATTATTATTTCTAAAAAATTCTAACATATACAAAAAAAAATAATATTATTGAAAATATTATTTTATTTACCCAATCAATTATATTTTTTAGGAATAAACTGTTGTAGGTGATATTTATGCCTAATGGTAATTGGTGGCACAGTCGTGGTAAATGGTTTATTCTTTTATTTGTATTTACAATATTATTAATTTATCAATTTATTATTGCTTTTTTTATCGTATCAAGATTTAGTATTTTTATTTTATTTGTTTTTATTTTGTTCATTTTATTTTGTATTTTTAGAATAATATGGTGAAATAAATTTTTCAGTTCTAACTAAACTTTCAATTATTTCACTTATATCACAACACATTTGATATTCAGACATACTATATTCTAATTTATCAGGTAAAGATATAAGAATAAAAAATAATTTTTTTTCTTCTTCTAATAAAGGATATGAATGCTCATATCTTTTAAATATTTCAGAAAAATCATAGTCTAAAGAATGACGGCGATAAAGTTTATATAAATCAAAAATCGGTATATCGATCTTTGCTTTATCCCAGCTAATTAAATAAGAGCCTTTATTTTTTATAAAATGTGACAAATCTAAATTATTGTGCAAAACAACCAATCTTTGTTTTGTTTTTTCTTTTACTAACTTATACCAAATATCAATTTCATCTTTACAAAAATTTAAAGCACCTAATATTTTAGAAATATTCAAAGCTAACATATATTGACTTGGGCTCATATAAATACTGTTCTCCGCAATTGCCACTAAATCAGTATAATAACTATATAAATAGGCAATATTATTATTAATATCTTCATAAATTTCCTTATAATCTTCTTCATCAATTTCTTGATAATGCGTCGTTTTACTGTGTAATAAAGCAACCAAATCGATCATATCTAGCATTTTTTGTTCTAATGGCATATCGACCTGTTCAATATATTCCATAATTTCAAATTCATCCATATTATCACTTAAAATTTTAGGATAATAATCAAAACTACGCGAATTTAAATAATTAAAAATTGGTGTCTTATCTTCTCTTTTTTTTTCTTTAATTACATATTTTTTATCTTTAGTATCGACAATAGTCACATTTTTAAAAAACTCATATCTTGTTGGTACTATTGAATATTTTTTAAATAAATCATTAAACTTTCGCATCAGTAATTGATGGAATAATTAACTTATCACCAATTTTAATATCTGTTAAATTATTATATTTTTCTAATTCTTCTTTGGAAATACTATATTTTTGTAAAACACTTTCAATAGTATCACCTGTTCTTATTATGCACACTTTATAAGTTTTATATGTCTCAACACTAGCATCTAAATTATCAAATAAAGAATTAATTTTTTCAATACTTTTATTTTCAACTTTAGTATCTATTTTATTTTCAACTTCACTTGTAGAATTTGTTATTTCCATATCAATTTTATCACTTTCTATTTCATCATCGATAACTTCAAACTCACTTAAAATATCTTCTTTTTCAATACATCTTTCCATAATTTCATCATCTTCTTTTTTATCATCTAATAAAATTTCATTTTCTAAAATATTAGATACTTCATCTAAACTTTTATTTTCCTCTTTCATTTCCATTAAAGGCTTTTCAACTAATTTATCAATTAAAACCTCAATATTTACTTCTAATGATTTATTATTAACAATTTCATAATAAAAATCATCAATATCAACATTAACACTACTCAAATCATATTTACTATCAAAATTAATATCAAATGGTAACTCAAAACTAAAAGCATCAGTATTAACACTCGTATCAGCCATTTTATATTCACCACTAACAATAAAATTTCCAGTAATTAAGTTATTATCTTCGATATGTAAATTATGTTCTAATGAAATACTAGTTATTTCTGATACTGTTGTTTTAAACTCGATCTCTTTTTTAAAAGGAACAACCTTTTTCATTAATAATTCTCCTTCCCTATTCATTAAATTATATTAAAAAAAAGATGATTTATGACCATCTTATTTCTTTTAATAAATACTTGTTACATTTTTTTAAACTCTTAGTTATTTCATAATCATGATTTTTTAATTTATTATTAGTTAATATTTTCTTATTTTCCATTAATACTTGTTTTAAAATAAAATTATTATTTAAAATATCGGGACATTCTAAATAAAAATAATTAGTACTATATATAAACATTGTATTCATAATTAAAATTGACAATTCACTATTTGATACATTTTGAGGATTTTTAGCTAAAATATCATAAAAAAATTTATCAAAACATAAAGAAGACCTAATATTTTCTTTAATTGAATCAGGTAACATATAACTACCTAATTTTTTAATATAATCAAAATTCATACCACGGGCTAAAAATTGTGACATATAAAATTCTTCATTATTTACTTGTAAACGATTATTTAATTGGCTAATACAAATACGATAAAATTCATATTTTTGATTTTTTTCCTCTTGATTTCTATAATTGTAATTATATCTAATATAATTTAAAATATCATAAATATTTTGAGCCATATAATCATCAAAAGATTGAAAATCATTATAAATAATAATAAAATTTTGAATTAATTCTAATATTTTATCTAATGATTCATTATTATTATATTGTTTCATAACCTTTATAGGTTCATCTTCAAAAACTAAAGAATTTATCAAAAATTCATCGGTTAGATTTTTCAACTTTTTTCACCATCTTTTTAGTAACATTAAGAATAGATGATAAATTTTGATCAATTTCTTGTGAATTATATTTTGAATTTTTTATTAATAATTCGTCATTATAAATAATAAATTTTGCTTTATCTAAAATTTCAGTTTTTTTAAATAACCAATTATATATAGCTAAAAAATAATTCATACTACGATAGAAATTTATATTCAATAAATATTTTTGGTAATTATCACGAAATTCCGTTTCATCCATCAATAATAAATTTAAGAAAAGAAAATCTTTACTTATAGAATCATAATAAATTTCTTTATTTTCCAATATTGTTTTATTGGAAATCCTATTTATAACAAACCAATTATAACTATAATTACGTATAGAATACTCTCTTAATACTATTTGTTCCTTTAAAAAATCAAAATTATTATTACCAATATTATTTAAAGCAATTTTAATATCTCTAACTATCTCATTTTGAGCTAGTCTTTCCTCTTTATTACTTCTATCATTTATATAATCTAATAAATAATAATATTTATTTTTAAGCGTATCATCAAATATATTTTCATCTTTATTTTCTTGTAAATATTCTTGAAAATTATATAATAATTTCGTCTTATCTAGATTATCTATTCCTAATTTATCAATATATAATTTTGTATCTAGAGCAAAAACAAGTGATTCAATCAAAGTATAATCATAAATAAGATTTACATAATCATTGAATGAATTTTCTAAATCATTTTCAATTATTTTTTCCATACTACCACCTAATATTTATACATTTTTAGTATCAATTACATTAAATTTTTTAATTAAACGATTAGTAACATTACAAATATCAAAAAATTCTTCATCTATATCATTTTCATTATATTGTCGATTAATTAATAAATTTAAATCTTGTTCTATAATAAATTTAATTTTATCTCTATAATAATTATTTTTAAATAAACAACCGGCTTTTAAAATAAAATAATTTAGACTTCGGTAAAAATTTTTATTTAATAAATACATGCCACTAACTTTATTAAAAGTAGCATTATCAAATTTAAAAATATTCAAAAAATTTAAATCATAAACAATAGAATAATAATAAGTTTCTTTTAGTTGTAAAATATAATTGTCTGAAACATGATTTAATTTAATTCGATTTAAACTATAATAACTAGAACCATAATCGCGCATTAAAATTTGTGCTCTTACAAATCCTAAATTATAATCATCACTATTATTGATAATTCTTTTCATTTCATTAATTTTAGCAATATTATTAACTCTATCTTTATCACTACTATTATTACATAAATAATCAATAAAAGTATAACAACTATTTTTAAGTTTAATATCAAACATTTCTCTATCCTTATTTTTTATTAGATAATTATAAAAGACATTTAATAAAAAATCTTTATCTACTTTATTTTCTTCCATAATTTTTATACGTCTTTTAATATCATCAGTAAATAAAATCGCATTTATAAACGCATAATTATAAAAATTATCAAAAATATTACTATCATCAAACATAATAAATCATCCTTTGAGGTCATGTTTATAAGTTTTTTTTAATAATTTAACACTAACATTATGTAAATTAAAAATTTCATTTGCATCACTATCATCATAATCATCATCTAAATTATTAAAAAGTTCTAAATTGCGATTAATTACAAATCCTATTCGATTAATATAATCATTTTCTAAAAGCAAATCTTTTTGAGTTAATATAAAATAATTTAAAGTACGATAAAAATTTTTATCTAATAATAGAAAATTACTATCATTTGTATAAAATTCCTTTTCATCATCTAATAAATAAAATAATAAAACTATATCCTTTGATATTGATTCACAATACTCATCTCTAAACATTTCAACTGCTTCATTAGATATATGCTTGCTTTTAATTAAAAATGGATTTAATGAATTTTTATTTATTCCACAATCTCTAATTAGAATTTGATTTTTTAAATAATCACTTATATTATAATAAAAATCTCTATTTAAAAATTTCTTTACAAAATTGACAGCCTTATTTATTTCAACTTTATCATCATAAGTTTCATTTTTAAATACATTCGTTATAAAATCCATTAACTTATATATATTATTCTTTATTTTATAGTCCATCACCATATCGTCACTTTTTTTATCTAAATAAGAACAAAAATAATTAATTATATTAAAATAATCATCTTTCTTATAAGTTCTAAAATAAATATTCAAATCATGCTCTATATTTAGTGAAAACAAAAGTGAATTAAATAATGTTTCATAATAACAATCAATAAATTTATTACTTAACATTAATTTTTACCTTTTGCTTTATATATTTTAAAACACTTTCATTTTGACTATCAAAATCACCAAATATATTAGAATAATGTTCATTACATTGTAAATTTTTTTTATTAAATTCTAAAACATTAAGCGTAAAATATAGAAACATTTCATCATTTAATATAACAGGGTAATGACATTTAAAATAATTAATACTAGATAAAAAATTATGATTATTAATACATTTATTAAAAAGTTCAGCATTATTTGGAAGTGTATTTAATGCGAATATTAAATTAAAATCAAATTCAAATGACTCATATACTTTATCTTCAACTTTTTGAAAAAATTCATGATTATTTGGAGAAATATATAGTTTTGAAAAAGCAATTTTTTGCATTAAATTTAACTTGCTAAAAGATGCAATTCCATACCTACGGCATAAATATTGGGAAGTTAAAAATGTTTTATAATCAACTACATCCTTATTTAAATTAATAGCAAGTTTAAGGCGATTGACAATTTCTAAATATTTTGAAGGTAAATTGGCAATTATTTTAGATAAATTATTAGATATAATAGCGTTAAATCCTAATATACATGGTTGACTCATTATAAGACTATCCAATAAATTTAATAAATAATCTTCGTTCATAATACCAGCATTATAATCTTCATTTAATTTAGTTACAACATCCTTTTGAAATAAAATAGTAAAAAAATATGATATATTCTTATATGCTTGATACAATTCTTGCGTTAATTGATTTGTTTGCATAATTTCTCGTCTCCTATAATAATATTAAAGACATCAGCATAATCTTTAACCGGTATATACTCAACAACATCTTTAATTTCTTTTGGAACATCATCTAAATCAGATATATTATCATAAGGAATAATAATTCTTTTTATACCATTACGATTAGCCCCAATACTTTTTTCTTTTAATCCACCAATAGGTAAAACTTTACCCCTTAATGTAATCTCACCAGTCATAGCAAGTTTATTATCAACTCTTAAGCCTGACAACGCACTAATTAAAGCAGTAGTAAGCGTTATTCCAGCACTAGGTCCATCTTTTGGCGTTGCACCTTCTGGAACATGAATATGAATGTCATTTTTAGTAATTTTATCATAATCAATACCAAATTTTTTAATATTGGCTTTGATATAACTTAAAGCAATTTGTGCACTTTCCTTCATTACATCACCAAGTGAACCAGTCAATACCAAATTACCTTTACCTTCATAATAATTAACTTCAATTGGTAATGTATCCCCACCGAAAGCCGTATAGGCTAGTCCATTAACAACACCAATTACTGATTCTGCATTTTTTTCATAATCTTGATATTTAGGATTACCTAAATATTTTTTTATCATTTCATAGTCGACTTTAATTTTAGCAATCTTAATATTGTCCATAACCATAGACGTAACAATTTTACGAATGATTGTTGCCAATTGTCTTTCTAATTCACGAACACCTGCTTCTTTAGTATAATTTCTAATAATATTTAAAATAATATCATCAGCAATATCTAATTTTTCTACATTAAGACCATGTTCTAGGCAAACTTTAGGAAGTAAATGATTTTTAGCGATATCAAGTTTTTCAAATTCTGTATATCCTGACAAGCGAACAATTTCTAAACGATCTTTTAACGCTTCAGGAATTTGCTCCATATAATTAGCCGTTGCGATAAACATAACTTGTGATAAATCAAATTCTTCTTCAATATAATTATCACTAAATAGGGCATTTTGTTCAGGATCTAATACTTCTAATAAACAACTAGCTGGATCACCCTTTATATCTTTTGTCATTTTGTCGATTTCATCAATTAAAAACACGGGATTATTACTCTTTGCTTTTTTCATTGAAGTAATTATTCGTCCAGGATTAGCACCTAAATATGTCCTACGATGACCCATTATTTCCGCTTCGTCATTAACACCACCAACTGACATTTTCACAAAATTGCGATTCATGGCTTTAGCAATACTAAAAGCAAGCGATGTTTTACCGACGCCAGGAGGACCAACTAAACATAAAATTGGACCATTTAAACTATTAGTATTTTTCTTAACTGCCAAGAATTCAATAATACGTTTTTTTACTTTTTCTAAACCATAATGTGAAGAATCTAAAATCTCCTTAACATTATTTAAATCTTCATTATCAACTGTTGATTCCATCCAAGGCAAAGATAATAACCAATCAATATAATTTCTAATTAAATTAATTTCTGGTGAAGAAGCTGTTAAAGCCTCATAACGATTTAATTCTTTAGTTAATCTATCCTTTATTTTTTCATCAGCCTTTAATTCACTAATTTTAACACGTAATTCATCTATTTCTTCATCCTTAGGAGAAATATCACCTAATTCTTCTTTTATTGCTCTAATCTTTTCTCTTAAAAAATATTCTTTTTGATTAGCGTCAATCTCTCTTTTAACCTTTAAATCAAGATTACGTTCAATATTATATTTTTCTTCTTCTTCATATAAATCAGATAAAAGCATTTTTGCTCTTTCTTCTGGGCTAAAACATTTTAAATATTCTAACAAACGATTTAAATCAACCGCTAAATTCATGGCTAAAATATCTGTAATTTGTGATAAACTTTCAATTGGTTTTATTACTTCTAAAATACTATTGCTTAAATAAGAAATTGTTTTTACGTGTGAAGACATTTCTTTTCTAACTTTATCGACTAAAATTTTTTCTTCTTTTTCATCAATTTTATCTTCGTTTACTTTTGATACAATAGCCTCTAAAACTTCATCCTTTTGACTAATATTTAAATAATTATCAACTTTAGCCCTATATAATCCGCTAATAACAATTCTAATTCTACCATTAGGTAATTCAATTTTATGACTTAATTTAGATACAAGGCCAATTTTAGATAATTTGCGATAATTCACTTCATCAGTTGTATTAGAATCACAAACAACCATTAAACGACCATGATGAAACATTTCAGCCTCATCGATAATAATGCTAGAGTCACCTTTTTCAAACTCTAATTTTATATCATTTTTCGGTAACAATACGATTCCTCTAAGTATGATAACTGGTAAGTTTGTTTTCATCATATTGCACCTCCACATAAATTGATTTCTATTATAGTACAATCATATAAAATTGTCTATGAATTTTAAAAATTTTTATCGATTTTTTTGCGTCAAAATAACAAAAATAAATAACTAAAATTTTATCTTTTCTAGATAATATAATATTAAATAATAACATTATAATTAAAAAATACATACAAAAAAACAACTATTCTTCAGTTGTTTTTACTACTTCTTTATTTTTGTATGTTCCGCAGTTAGCGCATACTCTATGTGGTCTTACTGGTTCGCCACATTTTGGACATTTAACAGTTGCATTTTCTACAATCTTGTAATGCGTACGACGTTTTCTACCACGTGTTTTACTTACTTTTCTAAATGGTACAGCCATTGTCACACCTCTTTCTTATTTTAATAAATCTTTCAATTTAGCTAGTTCAGGATTTTCTATTTTTTCATCCTCAGTAACTAATTTCCACCCTTCACCTTCCATTTTTTCTAATGTGGCATCAGGGCTAACAACTCGCATGGGAATTTCCATTAATATATTTTCCCATACAATTGGCAAAATATCAATAGTATTTTCGCATTTTTTTATTTTTTTTGACATTTCATCCGCATCTTCCGATAAAATTTCATCAATATTTATCTCAAATGGATAATCGACTGGTTTTAATGTAATAGCGCATGGTAATATCATTTTTCCTTTGACAGTTAACTTAACATTATAATCATCTAAACTATTTTTTATAATTTTACCAGTTACATTGACATCTTTTAAATCAAGCATTTCCGCATTTTTGATATCTTCAATATCAAAATTAATATTTTCATCTATATCGATAGATGTAGTAAGAGAATTTTTTAACTTCGTAATATCTATATTCATACCACTCCTCCTTTATGCATATTAATTATACACGGAAATTTTATTTCTAGCAAGTTGTAAAAAAAGTATAAGTATGTTAATATATTCATGGTGATTTTATATGGAAATTATTGGTATAATATGTGAATATAATCCTTTTCATAATGGTCATTTATATCATATTGAACAGATTAAAAAAATGTTTCCTAATTCATTAATTATTCTAGTTATGAGTGGTCATTTTGGACAAAGGGGCGAGGTAAGTTTAATAAACAAATGGGATAAAACTAAAATTGCTCTTAATTATGGTATCGATTTAGTAGTTGAATTGCCATTTCATTTTGCTAGTCAAGCGGCTGATATTTTTGCTGAAGGAGCCATTAAAATTTTAACTAATTTACACGTTTCAAAAATTGTCTTTGGTAGTGAATGTAACGATGTAAACTTTTTAAATAATTTAGCCGATATCCAGTTAAACAATGAAAATTTTTCAAAAATTATGAAAGAATATATCGATTTAGGTAATAATTATCCAACAGCTATGTCAAAAGCATTAAAAAAAATTAGTGGTAAAACTATAAGTAGTCCTAATGATCTATTAGGTTTAAGTTATATTAAAGAAATTAAAAAACAAAATAGTTTTATTATACCTATTACAATTAAACGAACCAATGACTATAATTCTATTGATTTAAATCAAAAAATTGTAAATGCTACTAGCATTAGAGAGGCTATTAAAAATCATATTAGTATTAATAATTTTGTGCCAGAATTATCATTAAAATTAATCGATGAAAATGTTAATATTGAAAAATATTTTCAATTTTTAAAATATAAAATTATTTCGGAAATTGACTCATTAAACCGCTATCAATCAGTAGATGAAGGAATTGAAAATCGAATAAAAAAACATATTTATCTATGTAATAGTGTCGAAGAATTAATTAATTCTATTAAAACAAAACGTTATACTTATAATAAAATAGGTCGTATGTTAATTCATATTTTATGCGGCTTTACTAAAGAAGAAGCCAAAAAACAAAAAGATAGTATTTATATTAGAATTCTAGGATTTAATGAACGTGGTCAAAAATATTTAAAAGATATAAAAAAGAATATTAATATTCCAGTTATTAGTAATTATTCAACAAGTAAAGGATTATTAGATTTAGAATTTCGCGTTAACGCTATATACGCAAGTATATTTGATATAGAAAAACAAAATGAATTAATACAGTTAGAATATAAGAGCAAACCAATTATAAAAAAATAATATCTGAGAAAAATCAGATATTTTTTTCGTAATTTTTTTTATAATTATCAATTAAATGACTGACACTAGCACAACTTAAAAAACATAATACCGCATTATTGTGCTTTAAAAGTTTGAAAGTTGTATCTTCAGTTATTATCTCACCATTTTTTAAGCCATCTAAAATTATTTTGGATGTTACATTTGGATAATCACTCGCTTTTTCACGATTACAATCGATAGGAGTAATATAGGTTTTATCAGCCATATTTAAAACCTCGATAAAATAATCTTTGAAATCTTTAGTTCTAGAATAAGTATTAGGTTTAAAAATCGCAACAATTTCTCTATTAGGATATTTTTGTTTAGCCGACATTAGCGTTACTTTTATTTCAGTTGGATGATGGGCATAATCATCAATAATTATATTATTTCCAAATTTTTCTTCACAAAATCTTCTTTTCGCATTTTTAAAAGTTAATAATAAATCATGAATAGTTTTATAGTCAATATTTTCTTCAATCGCAATACAAATACTTGCTAAAGTATTTAAAATCATATGTTCTCCAAACAATGGTAAATCAAAATGTCCATAAAAATTATTGTTATAATAAACATCAAAAGTACTACCACTATTTGTTAAATTAATATTTTTCGCATACAAATTATTGTTAGAATTAAAACCATAGTAAATAATTTCTTTATCGGTTTTTAATTTTCGAATATTATAATCATCACCACAAGCGATTATTTTTTTAGTCGATTTATTGGCAAATTCACTGAATGTCGCAATAATATCATCGATATCATCATAACATTCAGTATGTTCTAGTTCAATATTTGTAATAACTGTATATGAAGGATGATAGGCTAAAAAATGACGATTATATTCACAAGATTCAATAACAAATAGTTGATTTTTTAAATCGGCAAAACCACTTCCATCACCAATAAAATAATTACATCCCAAAGTATTTTTTAAAATATGGCTAATAAGTGATGAAGTTGTTGTTTTACCATGCGTTCCACAAACAGCAATCGTCGTAAACATTTTGGTAATATCACCTAATATTTCATGATATTTTTTTATTCTCAAACCTAATTTTTTAACACGTTCAATTTCTGGATGATCAAGTGGCATAGCAGCCGAATAAGTTACAATGGTATCTTTATCTAAATTAAAGTTAGAATCATTATAAATTTTTATACCTCTTTTTTGTAATCCCTCTTCAGTAAATTTATAATCTTTAACATCATCATAACCAATAACTTCATTACCTAAATCATATAAAATTTGAGCCAAAGTACTCATACCTGCTCCTTTGATACCAAGACAATAATATTTCATATCAACACCTCTACTTATATTATACACTAACAAAAGATAAAATTAATTAAAATAATATATGAAAAAAATACCGATTTGGTATTTTAACTATTTTATCTCAGTTTTCCATAGACCATGTTTATTACAATAAGCATATAAAGTACCCCTGCATACATCTTCAAACACAACTTTAGCATCTTTAGTATAATCTAATTTTATATATTCTTCCCTTTCATCAGTACATAAACATATCCATTCAATAAAATGTTCTTCTTCCATAACATGATTAACTGTAACATAAAGTTTATGGTTCTTTTTTTCATAAGTAGGTACATGTTTTTCAAACGCAGCATCAGTTGAATTAGCTTTTATTTCCTTCATCTCTTGTCCACAACAAAAAAAATTACAATTACAATTATTCATCACTTTTACAATTGCTCCACAATTTAAACATTTTTTTAAATTTAATTCTTCAGTCATTGTTAACGCTCCTTTTCTTTTAATTTATCAACAATTTGATCATATTGTTTATATAAATATTGTACACCATTTTCCAATTTAAAGTAATATAAAGCATAGAAAAAAACACATATCATCAATATTAAGGCAACTATCATAAATCCAACTATATTAAGACCTAACGCTAAAAAGATTATCATAAATATAACATAAAACAATGTTACTAATAAATGAATTAAGCGTTCATGTTGAAAAAATTGAATTTTAATCAAATGTTCATTTTTTAACTCTTGAAAATCAATATGATTTTGCTTTAAGCAATCATCAATATATTTTATATGATTATATAAATCTTTTGCCATTTTCTATCCCCTTTTCAACTATTTAATTATAACAAATTTTAAATTATTTTAATATTAATTTTCTAACATATGGTGCTCTCTTTTTATATACATAGTCGAACTTTTTAAATTTAGAATTAGCTAAATTAACAATTTCATTTAATTTTGACTCATCTAATATTTGAGTATTGACATTACAATAACAAATATCTTCATCACATAAGCCTCGTTTTATCGCATAAGTTGCATTTTTTAATTTTAAATAAAGAACTGTATTATTTTCTAGACGAACTTTTTCATTTAAATTTCTTGGACTTTCATAATAATATGATAAAGTTCCTTTAGTATAACTATAATTAGTAGTTAAAATATCACCATCAGTTATCAATTCATAACTAAGTAAATGGCTATAATATTTACCATGAACTAGATAATATTGACAATTAGGATCAACTCCATAAATATTTAATTTAACTTTACTAGTTTGCTCAAACTTATATCTAATAGCCAACTCTTGAGTCATATGCTTTATTTTTAATCTTCCGTCTTCACTTAAACATTGTTCATATTTAGATAAATCAATATCATTCCTATATGATAAATATAAATTATCATTATCGGTTTGTTTTAACCAAATACCGTTTCCAAAATATTTTTGACGATAAAAAGCATCAGCAAGATCAACTGTTTTCAAATTAGGTAAATTATTTATACAAATATCTTGAAATAATTCCCTAAAATTTGGATTTTTCGCATAATAAAATAATTTTCTTTCTAACTCTTTTTCATTTATTTTAATAATTCCATTTTGAAATAATAAAGGTAACAATAATGATAAAAAATCATCTTCTATAAATTTATTATTAGCAAAATTATTTAAATATATTTTTTCATTTATTAATGGCATAAATAGCCTCCTACAAATTAATTGTATCATGTTTTAAAAGAAATTAGAACTAAATTCTAAAGAGAGAAATCTCTATTTATTATAATTCTGCTATTATTATTTATAGTAATCACCTTACTATTTAAATAATAAAAACATCTGATCTCAACAATCGTTGATTTCAGATGAACTCCATAATGGATAACATCTAATTCGCATAATCAAATGTATCCTTTTTTATTTTATGCAAGTTTCCTTGACAAATACATAATATCATAAAAATGTACTTTTATCAAATACGTTTTCTATTTTTACTCGAAAAGTTCAAGTTTAGCGTCAATTTATTTTATTTTTGTTCAATATTTTATAATCTTTTTTATATTTATATTGTCAATATGCAAGCATGTTTTCTAAATTAACATAATTCAATATAAAACCATTGCATAAAGAACATTTGTTTGGTATAATGTTATTGGATACATTTGAAATATATCAGGTGTTTTCCCTTTCAATTATCAGTCGATAAAAGAAAGGTGGTGGTTCATTATGACAAAAAGAGAGAAATCTCTATTTATTATAATACTACTATTATTCTTCATAGTAATCACCTTACTATTTAAATAATAAAAACATCTGATCTCAACAATCGTTGATTTCAGATGCAATCCAATAAGGGATAACATCTGATTCGCACAATCAAATGTATCCTTTTTTATTTTATGCAAGTTTCCTTGACAAATACATAATATCATAAATACGTACTTTTATCAAGTACGTTTTCTATTTTTACTAGAAAAGTTCAAGTTTAGCGTCAATTTATTTTATTTTTGTTCAATATTTTATAACCTTTTTTATATCTATATTGTCAATATGCAAGCATGTTTTCTAAATTAACATAATTTAGTATAAAAACATTGTATAAAGAACGTTTGTTTGGTATAATGCTATTGGATACATTTGAAATATATCAGGTGTTTTCCCTTTCAATTATCAGAAGGTAAAAGAAAGGTGGTGATTCATTATGACAAAAAGAGAGAAATCTCTATTTATTATAATTCTGCTATTATTCTTTATAGTAATCACCTTACTATTTAAATAATAAAAACATCTGAAATCAACAATCGTTGATTTCAGATGCAAACCAATATGGGATAACATCTGATTCACACAATCAAATGTATCCTTTTTTATTTTATGCAAGTTTCCTTGACAAATACATGATATCATAAAAATGTATTTTTATCAAGTATGTTTCCTATTTTTACTAGAAAATATAACTAAACATAATTGACAAAAAACTTTATATATATTATAATAAGTTCTCATAAAGGAGTGGATAAATTATGGCTGAAACTAATCATCGCTTAGAATCAGTAACACATGGTGGAATAAGTCCTATAGATGGAAAGGCATATATAGAAGGGGACCAAGTAGGATATGAAGCTCAAGCACTTAAAATGATTGCAGATGAACTAGGAGATGCTAACATTAATGCCAAAAAAGAAGCTGTCAAAACAATGGCTTTCGTCAAACATTTAGAAATTTTAAATGATAAAGTATGGGCTGAAAGATTACAAAAAGTTAATATTATGTTGGATAGTAAAATTAAAGAAATGTTAAATATTTATTTAGAATTTAAACAAAAAGGAATACACGAACAAGTAGTTCAACCTATATATGAATTTATTACCACTTATAATAATGCTATTCCGATATATGATCTTGTAGATAAATATTTTAATTTTTTATCTCACTGTCAATCTGAAGAAATGTTAGATAAAGCAAGAGATGAGATAAGAAATTTATTACCAAATTATATTAAAGAAAATTATAATTTTAATCTATTATTCCCAAAATATTTAATTCATTATAGAACAAATGATTTTGAACATGTAAGCTATTATACAATTTGGGGTAAAGATAGATACTATAATTTTCACAGCTTAAGCTTTTGTGAAAAAGATGACGATGTTAGATATTATTCAGGGTTGGAGAAAAAAGGAAAAGCAAAGACTCTAGATGGAAAATCAAGTTTTGATTATGCTGGTAACTATAATCATCATCAAATTATCTCACTATTAGACATTAACAAACCAGTTTCCAGTTTGCCATATAAAACGGATTTGCTACATAAATATGGTAATTCTCAAATACCTTTTAAATTTACTAATGAACCTTTTGTATATGAGGGTGAACACCCAACTGATTATATACAGGATACATTGTATATTGATTTAATTGATGTATATAATAAAAATTTATGTTGGACAAAAAGTTTTAAAGAGGATTATAGCAGCTGTTACATAGAATATTTAGAAGAAATTTTAAATATTGCTAGTAGATTAACTAATACAATGAGAGTTGAACTATTAGAAAATACAATTAGTGCTGATTTTGAACTAAAAAAAACTTTAGATTTTAATAAATTATTTTCAAAGTAATATTTAAAAATAAAACAATTATTGAATTTTAGTTTAAATGTTATAATACTATAAAAAGTGGAGTTATGAAAAATCATAATTCCACTTTTTAAATATCTATTATCTATCAAAATCGTCATCTTTATTTATAATATTATCTTTATTTTGTATCGTGTCCATATCGTTTTTATTGATAATATTTTCTTCGTATAATGAGTTAATAAACTCATCATACTTGTTACTAGCGAAGAATTTATCTTGTAGAAATTCAATGAATTTTTGCCATAGTTCTTTAAAGAAATCTTGTTAGTTTGCCTAATTTACCATGTTTTTCAATTTCTAACTTAAAATATTCATTTTTATAATTTCTTTTAACCGCTCCTATAAAACTTTTAATTTTAGCATTTTTTTCACTATTACGTTGCCTTTTAATTTAGTTATAGAAGTAATATCTTAATAGTATTTCCTTCAATTAAACCTTTTTTATATAATAACTTTAATGCTTTATATTTTTTTGCTCATATTCTATAATATGTAAAGAAGAGTCTTGAAATATATCTATAGTTCTTTTTAATGTTTCATTAATTCTTCAGGTAAAATATCACCAACAATATTTAAGTATTGATATATTTGGTGAAATGATAAACACTCCAAACCACTATATATTAATGCCTTTCCTATAATAATATCACTATCTTTAAATTTCATAATTGACACTCCTTCATTAATATTGATTATAAAAATCTATGTTACTTTTATGAGCAAATAATAAAGTTTTAACTATAACGCTCGTATATTGATTTATTGTCTTTGACAATAAGTAAGTGTGTTTTCTATATTGACATTTATATCAATTTAACCTATAAAAATTATAGCATAAACAAGACCAAAACAAGACCAAAAAAAATAAAAACCCTTTAAAAATAAAGGGTTAATTACAAAATGGTGTCCCAGGAGGGATTCGAACCCCCGACCGCTGCCTTAGAAGGGCATTGCTCTATCCAGCTGAGCTACTGAGACACTTGTGTTCCTAAGAACACCATAAATTATACAACATTTATACCTTTTATTCAATAGTTTTTAATACACTTTTTACAATTTCTTCATCTTCAACAAAAATATTAACTTCTTTAACATCATAGTTATCTCTAATAGAAAGTCCAATTGTATATATTACCTCTTCTAATATATCTTTTTCGTCATGACTATTAAAAATATAGGAATTAAAATTTAAATCTAACTTATCAACCGTTTCATTAGCAGCCAACAATTTGGTATTACTATTTAAATAACTCATTAAATTACTATTATAGACAGAAGAACTAGTAAGTTCCTCAATGATAATTTTTACTTTTTCTCTATCATCATTCATGTATTTAGTAACAGGCACATAATATGTTTCATCATTATATTTATTTAAATAATATACTGTAACATTACATATATTATTTGTACTACTGATATCATACTGTTTATTAATACCGTATTTTCTATTTAATGTACTAGGTAAATTAATTCCTGTTTGTGGTAATTTATTTAATATTTCACCCTCAATATAAATAATAATATTATCTACACCATCAATACTAGTTAAAGTATATACTAATGATTCTATGACTTTTTCTTCATACTTTTCACTTACATCTAATAATTCTTTAGAAAAATTTACTTTCAATACACCATCATTATACTCAATACTAAGTAGTTTTGCTTCACTTGGTAAAACTGATTTAAAACCATTTGGAACTTTGCTTTCACCACTACCATCAGTAATTAAAATATTTATTAATTCCGTAGCCTTTTTTTCAATTTCCGTTTCAGAAATAACAACTTTAGTTCTAGCTAAATAGTTATAACTATCTAACAAAAAAATTTCGTGTGTTTGCACTTCATTATCAACATACAAAAGTTCTTGATTTAAATTACTGGTTAAATCAAGTTCATCGGTCGATGGAATAATATATAATAATAATATTGCAAATAAGGCTGACGTCGATATAAATATCCTTTTTATCCAAAATCTTTTTAACATATTTCCACCTCTAAATAATGATATGAAAAAAAACGTAATTTAATACGTTTTATAACGAAATTTCTCCAAGTTTTAAAAGTTCTACTACTGCTCCAGCACGTCCTTTAACGCCAAGTTTTTGCATAGCATTTGATATATGATTACGAACAGTCTTTTCACTAATACCTAAATAATTTGCAATTTCTTTAGTTGATTGATTTTTTATTAATAATTCAAATACTTCTTTTTCCCTTTTGGTAAGTATACTTTTATTCATATGTCCCTCACTTCCTAAGTCGGGTGGTTTATATTTCTTCAATTTATTTTATGTGATACTTGATTTTTAGTGTCATGAATAGCCCATTTTTAAGCAATAAAAAAGCAAATCGTAAGATTTACCTTATTTTTGAAATTTTATCGATATATACATCTTATCATCATAATTTTCTTGAATAGTTCGCATTATGTTATTAGCTAAAGTTGTATCATGATTTTCACTTGCTACAACAACTCTAATTTGATCACCATCTTTTTTAACAAATGCTTGTAAATTATATTTTTCTTTAATAAGATTTTCTAATTTTTCTTCTTCACTTTTAGTCATATTAATGGCTTTCATTTTTTCAAAAGCATTATTTTTCTCTTCGATAGTAGAATCAACATTTGTCAAAATAGATTTTAAATTTTCGATTTCACTTAAAGTTTGTTCTTCGGCTTCTACCCTAAGTGCAACTAAAAGTTCAGCTTCTTCAATACTAACTTCTACATCATCATTATCATTAGTAGCTACAACAGGTTCATTGTTTAAATAACCATTATTTAAAAGTAATTCAGATGGCATCGTAATATAGTAAACACTTAAAACAAGTATTAAACTAAATAGTGTTAAAAACCATAAATTTTTTTTATTTATCATATATATCCTCCTAGTACTACCTATCTAGTAAAATATATTATCTTAAAATAAATTTATTACAAAAGTTTAAAATTTAAATAAAACTGTTAGAGTTTTCTAACAGTTTCAGGCTAATTTTTATTCTTTATTATCAATAACACTTTTTAACATATCAAAAAATTCTATCTTACTCAAAGTAGTAGTTTCTTGAGTACCAAATTTACGATAAGAAATAGAATTTGTATCTCTTTCTTTATCACCTAATATTAAAGTATATGGTATTTTTCTTGTTTGACTTTCACGCATTTTATAAGATAATTTTTCATCGCGACTATCTAATTCAACACGATAATTTTCTTCAAGTAATAATTGTTTAATTTGTTCCGCATATTCCAAGTGATATTCACAATTGACAGGAATGATATTGATTTGAATAGGAGCAAGCCAAAGCGGTAAATTTCCTTTTGTTTCTTCTAAATAATAGGCAATAAAACGGTCGATACTACCAAATACAGCTCTATGCAAAACAACTGGTGTTTTTTTACTACCATCTTTATCTATATATGACAAGTTAAATTTCATTGGTAAGCAAAAATCTAACTGACAAGTAGATAACGTATATTCATTTCCAACAGCTGGTTTTACTTGAACGTCAAGTTTTGGTCCATAAAAGGCTGCCTCACCTATTTTTTCAGTATATTCGATATTTAAATCATTCAAAACTTTTCTTAAAGTATTTTCCGCTTTATCCCACATCTCATCATCTTGATAATATTTTATTTTATCATCAGGATCACGTAATGATAATTCAAAACGATAATCTTTTATTTTTAATTCTCTATAAGCCTCAAGAATTAAATTTACAACTGATGAAAATTCACTTTCGATTTGTTCTGGAGTAACAAACAAATGGGCATCATTTTGACAAAATGTTCTTGCTCTTTCAATTCCTTTTAAAGAACCACTTGTTTCAAAACGACAATCACGAGCAATTTCACCAATTCTAATTGGTAAGTCACGATATGAATGGATTGAATTAGCATATATCATCATATGATGTGGACAATTCATTGGTCTTAAAACAAATTCTTCACCTTCAATTTCCATCTTTGGAAACATATTTTCTTTATAGTGATCCCAATGTCCACTCGTTTTATAAAGTTCAACATTGCCAAGGGGTGGTGTTAAAACATGTTTATAACCTAATTTTTTTTCTTTTTCCTTAATATAATTTTCTAGATTTTCCCAAATAATATAGCCATTTGGTAAATATAATGGTAAACCTTTTCCTACTAAATCATTTGTAAAAAAGATTTCTAAATCTCTACCTATTTTCCTATGATCTCTTTGTTTAGCATCTTCTAATAATTCTAAATGTTTTTGCAAATCTTCTTCATTTTCAAAGCAAATACCATAAATTCTTTGCAACATTTTATTATTGGAATCACCTTTCCAATAAGCCCCAGAAACTTTAGTCAATTTAAAATATTTTATTTGCTTAACACTCTCAACATGTGGTCCACGACAAAGATCAGTAAAGTCACCTTGCGTATAACAAGAAATAACTGTTTCTCCTTCATCCATACGACTAATTAAATCAATTTTATAAGGATCGTTTTGAAACATATCTAAAGCTTCTTGTTTCGTTAATTCATGACGTACAATTCGCTTACCATCTTTAGAAATTTTTTTCATTTCTTTTTCAATTTTTTCTAAATCATCTTCTTTAATAACATCTTCACCTAAATCGATATCATAATAAAATCCCTCTTCAATTACTGGACCAACCCAAAATTTAGCATTTGGATATAAATGTTTTACGGCTTGAGCCAAAAGATGAGCACAACTATGGTTTAAAATACTTAAATTTTCATTTTCTTTAATATTTATCATTTTATATTTCTCCTTTTCATATATCGTAAACGCTTATTAATTGCGGTAATTTTACCATCAATATTTTTAACATTTAATTTTTTTATTCTTTTCAATTGTTTTCTTAATTCACATAATTCGTATTTATTTAATTTATTAATATCCACATTTTTTAGCATAATACACATATATTCCATATCGGACATACCATTATATTCTGCATCAGTACTTTCCATAATATCATCTACATCACAAAATTCTAATTTTTTATAATACATAATTATATTATTGTTATCTTTTACTCTTATGTATTGTGTGCCTAAATTTTGTTCTTTATTTGCTAACCAAAATTCATTATCAGTTAATGTTTCAATCGGTTCAAATAATTGTTTTGCGTCTTCATGTGTTATATTTTTAGCTTGAGCTGGGGCTACTCCAAAATAAATTTTTAAAAATTTAACTAATGTTATATCATAATCAATTATTTCTCTTTTCATCTACTACTCCTATAAAAAAAATACGCACTTATACTAAATATAAGGAGCGTATTTACGCGGTACCATCCTACCTTTTAACTTAATTTTGATAACGGATTAACTCCGGAATACTTTTAATATTCACTCATAGGTAGTAATTATTAACTAAATTTATTAGTTTACACCAACCACTAATTCTCTTTAAAATTTAAATTTAATAATCGTGTCCTAATCATCGCATTACAATTATATTGTATCTTTTTAAATCTTGTTTGTCAATTATTTTAATTGTTTAATCTTTTGTTTATATTCTAAACAGTACTCATCATTATAAAAAATTCGATCATTTACATAATTAACTACTTCTTTTATTTGATCTTCATCATTATATATTTGTTTATCTGTAATCATTTTATTATCAATTAAATATTTACATTCTAAACGCTGTGAAAATAATGAAGCATAATTTCTAATAGGAATAGTAACATGACAATATGATGATAAATTTAAACCATTATGTCCTAAATTATATTCAGAATAATATGAAGGATTATATAAATTTTTAATACATTCAATAATTTGTTTAGAAATTTCTTCTTCTTTCAATTCCTTTATATGATCTACTAAAGTTAAATCAATTTGTGAAGTATTTACTCGATAAATAAATGGATAATTTAATTTTGCAAAAATATCACTAGTAAAATAATTGGTTAAAATCATTAACACATCGACAAAATTTGTATGTGAATTTTGATATTTTTCTAGCAATTGTTCATTTGGGGTTAAAAATTGTTTTTTTAGCTTTTTAATATAATGGTAATCCATATTATAAAAATTATTTCTTTTTATATTATTCGCTATATCAATTATCGTACTTAAAGTCTTTATTTTTAAAAAATCAGTACCACATAAAATCTTCTTGATATCTTGATACCCAAAATTATCATCAACCCTTATAATTGCTTTCTTAATATCAAATGAAATTATATCAAAATTTTTAGATAATACAAAACGATGCGCAATAACATTACGATAAGTATTCTTAACAAGTGAACAATTATTATATGTTAATGAATGAGGTAGCATAGTTAAAGTATAATCTGGCAAATAAATAGTGGCACCTTTTTTAAAAGCTAACTCATCTAATTTAGAATTAATTTGTACATAATCAGATAAATCAGATATATAGACATCTAACTCATAATTTCCATCACTATTTTTTATAAGTGAAAAAGCATCATCAAAAGAATTTGTGTTTTCATTATCTACTGTAAAGGTATAACGCCCTGTTAAATCAAGCGTACTATTATCTTTAGAAATATATTTTCTTTTAGTAAAACGATCATAATAATTACTATTATATGTATCTTGAATACCATAACGATAATTTATATTAGATAAAAATTGCTCACGATCAATTATATCAAATTGTTTGATGTGTTCGATTACATCATTTAAAAAGAAGCGAATTCTTTTATTTTTTCTTTTACTTAAATCATTTTGTTTTAAATTGTTTTTAGCTAATATTAGTCTATTAATAATAGTATCCTTATATGCTTTAGTCATTTTTAATTTATCACTTTTTAAAAACAAATCTATAATTTTTTCATAATATAACTCTTCGAAATTATTAGGAGAATTTAAACATTGCAAATATTCAGTAATAACATCATCTAATATATATTTACCACAATGTGTTTTAAAATTAACTAATTCAGGAAAAGTTTTAAATATTTCGGATACATAATTATATTTTTGTTGCTTAAAAATAAAATAATATAATGTATTTTCAATCCGATCTTTGTCATCATCAACATCTTCAAAATTTTCAGACTGAATTGATGTAATACTAGTTTGGATTATCGTAAGTTCAATATTGTCTTTAATTGTTAATAAAAAATTAATATTTTGTCTTACAATACTATTTAAATTACTTTGCGTACTATCTATTTTTTTATTTATTTTTTCAATACATTTCTTCAATTTATTAATAATATCTACATTTTCTAAATATTTTATGTTATTACCTGCATTTAAATATTTAAAACATTTATACATACATTTCTCATTACTTTTTTTATTCATTTGCAAATAACAAATAGATTCATATAAAGTTTCAACAATTAATGCGATAATCTCTATTTCCATTAAATTTATATTATATTGTAATAATTTTTGTTTTAATTTATTTAAACTATATACATGTTCACTATTCAATATTTCTAACAGTATAATAACATCCTTGTTCATAATATAAATCCCCCTAGTTTTTATATTAACTTCTCAAATTTTTACTAAGAATTTCAATATCATCAGTAAGTTGCTTAATTCTTTCAATTATTCTTCCAGCCTTTAATACATCCACTCCATCTTTGGTAACACTAAAGTTTTCTTTTAATTGTTCTAAATTTAGATTTGAAGTAAAAAAAGTTGGTAATTTATGATCCATACGATATTGAACTAATGGGCAAAAAATTTCATCACGTCCCCAAGTAGTCATTGCCTCAGCACCAATATCATCGATCAACAAAATTGGTGAACATTTAATAGCTTCATATTTTTCATTATAATCATCTTGAAAAGAAGATTTTAAATAGCGTAAAAATTCTGGCCAAAAAATAATCGAACTTTTATAACCTTTTTTTGCTAGTTCATTAAACATAGCTGACAAGAAATAAGTTTTTCCACAACCAAAATTACCATGTAAATATAATCCTTTTAAATGTTTATCATTCGGATAGTTAGTAATAAATTCTTTAATCCAAGCAATAGCTTTAAAGCGATTTTTATCATTCGTATAAATATCTTTCATTCGTGCATCTTTTAGATAAAAAGCAGAACCAATGACTGTAATATTGGCTAAATATTTAGATTCTTCATCTAATTTTTTCTTATATTTACATCTTTTATATTGAAAAATTAAATCATTATTTTTAATTTTTGGTAAATAAGCATAACCTTCTACTTTATTTTTGCACTCTAAAATCGATTTACAATTTTTACAATTATGATATTCAACAGCCGAAGTTTGTAACAAAGAAGTATAGTTTTTTAAATTTTCTTCTTTTATTTTTAATTTAGAAACTAAATCTTTAAAATTTTTATCTTGTAAGGCTTCTGAAAAATTTTCCTTTAATTTTTTATCAATTGCCTCTTTATAGCCTAAATCGTTCAAACTTTCTATTATTGTCTTCATGATATCACCTACTTAAATTCACTTAATAATTTTTCCATTTCTTCTTGTTCTTCTAAACTAGCCTCACTTGTATTAATATCTTGTTCAAACCAGGTTGGTTTTTGAACTTCTTTTTTCTTTTTAGTTTTTGTTTCAACTAATTTATTACGCTTTTTATATTCACGTTCGGCAATATTCATAGCGTCTTCAACTGTCTTTATATTATTTCTAATCCACTGACTAGCAATTGTATCAACAAATGATCGATTTAAACTATTATCGTTTATTTTTAAAACATAGTCAAGTAAAACATTAACAACTCCTGGCATCATTTTTAATTCCGTTAATAAATAAGCCACTAAATTTAAATCGGATACTGAAGGTTTTATTCCACCATTTTTAATTGTTAAATATTCATATGGTGACAAATTTTCAAATTGATATATCAATTTAGCTTTTTTCGATGTATTAGTCACATTTTTACGTAATGCTTCAGGTTGATTTTTATAAATTAATGTTGGTAAAGTTCCTAAATGTTCAAATTTATAATATTTTTCACAATTATCTTTTAGTAAATTAAGATCAATTTTTTTCTTTTCGTCAAGAGAATTTATAATAATTTCTACCATCTCATCATTATTAAAATTATATATGTAGCAATAATTAAAAATAGTCTCTTTCAATTCTTTAGATAATACTTTTATATTTATTAACCCTTCAGGTATTAGTGAAAATATATCTAGAATATTATTATTTATAACACTTAATTTATTTTTATTAATGCCACTTAAATTATCATAATATTCTAAACTTGGATTATCAACATTATCAAAAACTTCATTAAAAGAATGAGTAATATTTTCATAACTAGATAAATCAATATTTGGTAATTTATAATAATTAATTAATTTTTCAAATTCTTGTTTACCAATATTACTTAATAAAGTAGTACTCAATATAGGATTGTTAAAGAACTCATAAGCATTTAATGGAGAATACAATTCATATATATAATTATTAACACTATCTTTTTTATAATATGTTTTTACTAGTCCTATACCTTCTAATTTTTCTCTAGCTATTACAATAGCATCTAAATTTAATTGCGTATTAACCATTAAATGATGATGACTACACTCTATAGAAAAAAGTTCTGATTTATCCAAATATGCCCAAAATGATAAATATAAATTTGTAGCAATCGTTCCTATAATCGGTTGATATAAATTAAAAAGTAACTTTTTATCATAATCAGTTAAAATAGTTTTATTTATTACAATAAAAGTGTCGGCTGGCAAAATGGATAAATTCATATTATCACCTCAAAAATAAACTACTAATGTTATTTTACCATATTTGTTATAATTAAAAAACAAAAAAAAGCAAATTTGCTTTTTTTATTCTGGTAAATTTTCTAAATCAATATTTGGCGATTCAACATTAATCTCATAATCAACCTTGGCAGCTGTAGATACATCCAACTCAAATGTCATATTAGAAGATTTTACTTCATTTGGTGCTAAAGTTTGATTAACCATATCAACTAAAGTTGTTAAAATCACACCATCTTTATCAGTTATTATAATTTGATAATTATCTAGTTTAAATTCTGAATCTGTAGTATTAGTATATTGGGTAACAACAGTAGCTACACCATCTTGTACCTGAAAACCAATATTTTCAAAAACTACACCATTAACATCTTGTGGTGCTACAACATTTTCATCAGTTATCACTGTAACATTATCATTTATTCCATTATTTGACTCAGGATTCTGTTTATTTCTAATCGAACAAGAACATCCAGATACAAAAAGTGAACCTAAAACAAGTGATAAAACAATTTTTTTCTTCATACATCTATCCTCCTATTTTAAATTATACCAAATTCATAACTTATAATCAATACTTTTTTACTTCAACAATTTCATAAGCTTCAATTATATCGCCTTCTTTTAAATCGTTATAATTTTCAATTGTTATACCACATTCTAATCCTTTTTTAACTTCTTTTACTGCATCTTTTTCTCTTTGAAGTGAATTAATATTGCCATCATATATTACAATACTATCACGAATAATACGCGCTTTAGCATTATTTTTAATTAATCCATCGACAACATAACTACCAGCTATTGAACCAACTTTAGAAAATTTAAATATTTTTCTAATCTCAGCAGTTCCTATAACTTGTTCTTCTAAAACAGGATCGAGCATTCCCTTCATAGCTGCTTCCATATCTTCAACTACTTTATAAATTATATTGTATAATCTAATTTCTACATTATTATCTTTAGCATAATCTTTTAATTTATTATTTGGACGAACATTAAAACCAATAATAATTGCCTGAGATGCTTTAGCTAAAACAATATCACTTTCAGTAATAGCGCCTACACTACTACGAATAACATTAACTTTTACACCCTCAACATCTAATTTTTCTAAAGCATTTTTTACTGCTTCACTACTACCATTAACATCAGCCTTAATAATAATATTTATTTCTTTAACACCATCTTGTATCTTCGAAAACAAATCTTCTAAAGTAACAGTTGTCGTTTTTTGATGCTGCGCTAACTTAGAATTATTTTTTCGTGTTTCACCAATATTTCTAGCCTGTTTTTCTGTTTCAAATGACATAAATTTATCACCAGCCATTGGTGTTTCATTAAGACCTGTAATTTCCACTGGAGTCGATGGAATTGCTTCAATTATTTCTTCATTGCGATCATTTTTTAAAGTTCTAACTTTACCATAAGATGTTCCAACCACAATTGGATCACCTAATCTTAAGGTACCGTTTTGAACAAGTAAAGTAACAACTGGTCCAACTTGCTTATCCAATCTTGATTCAATTACCGTACCAAGGGCATAACGCTTTGGATTTGCTTTATATCCTTGCATATCAGCAATTAACAAAATATTTTCGAGTAGTGAATCTATTCCCGTATTATTTTTTGCTGATATTTGATTATATAGAGTATCGCCACCCCAAGTATCAGGAACTAATCCATAATCAGATAATTCCGTCATAATTTTTTCTGCATTAGCACCTGGTTTATCTATTTTATTAATTGCGACAATAATAGGTACTTTAGCCGCTTTAGCATGATCAATTGCTTCTTTTGTCTGTGGCATAACACCATCATCAGCAGCAACGATAATAATTACTATATCAGTAATACCAG
>CANROQ010000001.1 GCA_947632295.1 uncultured Bacilli bacterium | reverse complement strand
TAATTATATACTCCCTTCTAAAATATTATATGAAATTTAAAAAAAATGTTTTACAAATTATGTATTTATGATATAATCTATATTAGAATAAATAAGTGGACGTAAAATAAAGGATATTGGTGATGTGTGATGATTAAAAAGATATTATTAGCACCTTTAAATATAATATCATTCATTTTAAGAAATTTTTGGTATGGCTTTTTAGTCATAAATTTTTGCGTTTATTTTGTTGTGTCAAGTATATTTAAGTTTTTAACTTTTCCGATTAGATATGTAATTAATAAAAGCCAAAAAAGTGAAAAACATCTTTTAAAACAAGAGCAAAAACGAAATAAAAAATTAAGCAAAATAGAAAAAGTACAAGCCAAACAAAGAGCAGCCGAACGTAAATATTTGGCTGAACAAGAACGTATTGCTGCTAAAAAGCGTGAAAAAGAAGAAGAAAATATGTTCTTCTCTAAACGTGAAAAACGTAAATTTAAAGATGTTCTTAATGATTTTTTTGCTGCTATTTTCTCTATACCTAAGAAAATTAAACAAAAAAATGATGAAATGAAACAAAAAAGTCGTGATCGAAAAAATTTACCAAGACAAGTATTGCTATTAGATTTTAATGGTGAAGATGCGGTTAAAAGTAGTGAAAAGCAAATTTATGAATATGTTGCTAAAGATACTAGAGGAAAAATTATAAAAGGTTATTTTGATGCTTTTTCTAAAGTTGAAGTTCATTCATTTTTATTGAATGAAGGTTATGAAGTTTATAGCATTAGAACTTCTAAATGGATTAAAATGTTCCATAGTAATTATTCTTCAAGTCGTACTAAAATAAAAACTAAAGATTTAATTTTTATGATTACTCAATTATCTACTTATATTAAAGCTGGTATTACATTAGTAGACGCAATTAGAATTTTAAGTCGTCAATATAAACAAAAAAGTTATCAAAGAATTTTTAAGTCTATAATGTACGATTTGACAATGGGTGAAAATTTTAGTGTGGCTATGGAAAAACAAGGCGCAGCTTTCCCTAAATTATTAATTAATATGGTTAAAGCAGCCGAATTAACCGGAGAATTACCAGAAGCTTTGGATGATATGGAACAGTATTATACTGAAGCTGAAGCAACTAGAAAACAAATGATAACTGCCTTAACTTATCCTTCAATAATTTTTATAGTAGCGATTGCAGTTATGACTTTTATTATGGTATATGTTGTTCCACAATTTGTTGAAATTTACGATTCACTTGATTCATCTAAGATTCCTGCTTATACGCTTATGGTTATGGCAATTAGTAATTTCTTACAAGCTAATATTGTTTGGATATTAATTGCTATTGTTATATTAATTATAATTATAATGTGGTTGTATAAAAATGTTAAATCCTTTAGAATGGCTATGCAAACATTTTTAATGAAATTACCAATATTTGGAAATATTATTATCTATAACGAAGTAACTATGTTTACAAAGACTTTTGCATCACTATTAAAACATAATGTATTTATTACGGATAGTATGGAAATTTTGAATAAAGTTACTAATAATGAAATATATAAAAATTTAATATTAGATACTATAAATAATCTTGCAAAAGGTGAAAAAATTTCGTTGGCTTTTAAAAACCATTGGGCTTTCCCAATTCCTGCTTACGAAATGATTGTAACTGGTGAAATGACAGGTCAATTACCAGAGATGATGAGTAAAGTTTCTACTTATTATCAGGATCAACATCGTAATGCGGTAACGCGTATTAAGGCGTTTGTAGAACCAGCTTTGATTATTTTCTTAGCAGTTGGTGTAGGTTTTATCGTTTTAGCTATTATTATTCCAATGTTCAGCATGTATAATGAAATTCAATAGGAGTTGTGTATGATGGAAATTTATTATTGTATAGTGTTTTTTATATTTGGTGCGGTATTAGGATCGTTTTATAATGTGGTTGGTTATCGTTTACCTAAAGGAGAATCAATAGTATTTCCATCTTCACATTGTACTAATTGTGGTCATAAATTAAAACCATATGAATTAATTCCTATTTTTTCTTTTTTATTTTTAGGTAGAAAATGTAGTAAATGTAAACAAAAAATATCTTGGTTTTATACAATATTTGAATTTTTAACAGGTGTTTTATTTGTTTTATGTTATTTAGCATTTAAAAATAATATTTATGATTTAGTTATTTCATTAACATTTGTATCTATGTTAATGATTATCTTTGTTAGTGATTTTTTATATTTTATAATTCCAGATACTGTTTTATTAATATTTGGTATAATTTTATTTATTGAATTAGTTATTAAAATTGGTATATCTCACTTTTATTTACCGATAATTAATGGTTTAATTTCTTTTATTATAATGTATGGTATTAAATTATTAGGTGATTTTATGTTTAAACGCGAGTCAATGGGTGGAGGAGATATTAAACTGTTATTTATTATTGGAATGGTGCTAGGATTACCTAAAGCAATTTTTTCGATATTTGTTGGTTCATTGATTGGTTTACCTATTGCTTTTATAATTTTAGTTACTAAAAAAAGCCATATTATACCTTTTGGGCCATTATTAGGTTTAGGTTCCATCGTAATTTTATTAACTAAATTTAATGTCGTTAATTTTTTATATTCTTTAGTGTAAAATAAAGTTTCGTATAACTTTATTTTTTTTCTATATTACTTGCATATTTTTTTAATAATGTGGTATAATAATAATGTCTAGAAGATATGGGAAAGCCATTTAAGAAAAACCTACTAAAATAAAACGATTGGGAATCTAATTTGTTGGTGGTGTTGAATATTTGCGTTTTTGCAAAGATCCTAAAATCAATAATGTGATGCCCACCTGGGAGACTAGGTTTTGTCGTTATAGGCGCCTTCTTCTAGGCTTTTTTTTTATTTTAATTGATGTTATAATTAAATTGGTGATAATATGAATCAATTATCTAGATTAGAATTAATAGTTGGTAGTGATAATATATTTAAATTACAAAATACGACAGTTTTGATTATTGGTCTTGGTGGTGTAGGGAGTTATGCATTAGAATCAATTGTAAGAAGTGGTATAGGAAAAATAATCATTGTTGATAATGATACAATTGATATTACTAATTTAAACAGGCAACTTATGACTTATCAATCTAACATAGGAAATTATAAGACTGATGTTTGGGAAAAAAGAATTTTTGATATAAATCCAAATTGTCAAGTCAAAAAAATTACTAAATTTATTAATAATAGTAATATTGATGAACTTTTTTTGGAAAAAATAGATTATATTATTGATGCTTGTGATACAATAGAAGTTAAGAAAGAATTAATAAGACAAACTCAAAGAAGAAATATCAAATTTATTTCGGCCATGGGCACAGGCAACAAAATGGATCCAAGTCGTTTAAAAATTATGGATATTCGTAAAACTACGTATGATTCGATTGCTAGCATTTTAAGAAAGATGGTTAGAGATGAAAATATTACTTCTAAAGTTATGGTTGTATGTAGCGATGAGCCAGCAATAAAAACAGGCAGTAAAATAATAGGATCAAATTGTTTAGTTCCATCGACAGCTGGTATTCTTTGTGCTAGTTATATAATCAATGATATTGTGAGGTGAAGAAAATGAAACAATCATTATTAAAAATTATAAAAAGTCTTCAAGGTAATGTTTTTACATTGGGAATTGTTGATGAAGATTTGATTTCGGCAGTTCAAAACAATAATAATATTGATCATTTTCTAATGTTAAATATAAATCAAACAATTGAGTATTCTAAATCTACTAAATATAAACCTACAAAAAAGATTAAGATAAAAAAAATTCGTAAAACGAATAAAAAGAAAAAAATTGATTATAGCATTTGTGAAATTAGTGATTGTAAAGAACATTTTCGAACATTTATTAATGATACTATTTATTTCAATAAGAAAAAAATTTATTATTATGGCAAGATTTCTGAATATGATCTAGATGATTTAATTAAGAAATATCGCCGCTATATAGTTGAAATAAAAATTACTAAGTATAAAAATGATGATTTTATATTAGAAATTGATACTTCAAAGGCTAAAACAAACAAATTAAAAGGAACATTTTATCGAATTATTGATTTTTTTACAATGGTTTTTGATTGTTTTGCTGATTTTTTATTGAGTTAGGTGATTAATATGCAACGATATTTTGCAAAAAGTAAAATTGATAATTATTTCATATTAGGTAGTGATGATTTATTTCATATTCAAACAGTTATGCGCATGTTTGATGGTGATAAAATTGAAGTTGTTTTCAATCGAGAATTATATATATGCTGTCTAGAAAATGTAAATAGTAATATTAAAATATTGATACTTGAAAAATTAGAAAAATCAATTAATAAAAATTTAGAAGTTGTGTTAGCTGTACCTCTTTTAAAGGAACAAAAAATGGATTTTATTTTACAAAAGAGTACAGAATTAGGGGTCAATAAAATTATTCCGTTTATAGCTGAACGAAGTATTATTAAATTAGATGTGCGAAAAGAACAAGATAGAATTATTCGCTGGCAACGGATTTGCAAAGAAGCTAGTGAACAGTCTAAAAGAGTAGATATTCCTATTGTAACTAATGTAAAAAAAATAACCGAATTGATTGATTTTGAAGGGCAAAAATATGTTTGCTCGACAAAAAATGACATAAAAAATATTAAATTTTTTTTGCAAAAACATATAGAATGTGATAAACTGTTATTAGTGATAGGTCCCGAGGGTGGTCTAACAGTTAAAGAAGAAAATTATTTTGTTGAACATAATTTTATCCCTGTGTCATTAGGTAATAGAATATTGCGTGTTGAAACAGTTCCATTATTTCTTCTAAGTGTTATTAATTATGAGTTATGGAGTGATTAGTATGGGCAAAATTTTTAATATGATAATTAGTAATGATTTATTGTTTTATGGTATTATTGTCTTTTTAATTGTTGGGGTAGTTTTAATATTTGTGTATTTACATCATAAAAAATATGTTTCTTCTCTAGAAGAAGATATTGAATTTCAAAAAGTAGATGATAATAATTTTGAAGATAATATAGAAGAAATGTCAACTAAAGCTAGTTATTATGGTGAATTTGATAAAGAAATCGAAGAAAAAATTTCCCAGTTAGATGGTAAAATGGCAATGGCAAAAATTCTAGAGGATGATCAAATTGAATCATTTGAAGAAAATAATGATGATGATATTACTTCTAATATAGAATTGGAAAATATTAATATTGAAGATAATAATGACGATAAAAAAATTTTAACTGAAACTAAAGATAACAAGGAAATAGAAAATTCTAAAGCACCAAAATCTGAGTTAGAATTAGTATTAGAGAAAATGCAACATGACTTAGAAGAACAAAAAGATCAAGATGCAGTGGCAATTTTTGAACAAGAACAAGAAGAAAAATCTATAATTAGTTATAAAGAATTATTGCAAAGAAAAAATGAACTTACTACTTCTGAAATTTTAGCTGATGAACGATTTGAAAATGAATCAACTGAAATTGAACCAACTGATAGTTTGAAGGATAGTTATACAAAATTAATAGATAATGTCAATGACATGATGAGTATTGATAATGTTAAAGAGGCATTTGATACTGAAAATGATATTCCTAAAGAGGATGTTGAACCTAAAAAAAAGAAAAAATTTGTTACAACTGATTTTATTTCTCCAGTATTTGGAAGAAGACAAGCAACATTAGATTATCCAAAAGTTCCAAATTTTAAAGATATGATGATTAAAAAAGAGAAAACTAATGAGTATGACTTAGAGACGACTATGAATCTTGATCCATTAACCGATCAAATAAAAAGAGATGATGCTTTCTTAAGCGCATTAAAAGAATTTCGAAAAAATTTAGAATAAGACCAATATGGTCTTTTTTTTGTGATAGCCAATGATGTGAGTGATTTACATTTTTAGATGTTATATAAAAATTTAAAGTGAAAAAACGTATGTATATAGTGAAAATGAATAGTTTTAGTCAAGATAAAAAAGTTCGAGGTAATGAAGTGTATATTATTATGTATCTTGAATGCCATTAGTCGAAATTAGTAAAAAATACTTGTCAAAAGTAAAAATAAATTATATAATTTAACTGGTAGTTAATATATGAAATTTTACAATTTAATGAATTATCATCTATTTAAAAGAATATTCACTGAAGAAAAATATTTAAAGATATTATTAAAAACATTTTTTTATGTTGATGCTTACAATATTAAATATTTAAATCCGGAATTAGTTATAAATAATAAACAAGAAAAAGCTGGAATAGTTGATATATTATTAGAAATAGATGGTGAAATAGTTATATTAGAATTACAAAATATAGATGAACATAATTTTAAGGAAAGATTATTATTTTATTCTAGTAATGTAATTTCCAATCATTGTCTAAAGGAAGGTGAAAGTTATTCAAATTTAAAAAGTATCAAAGTATATGCGATAATAAATTACGAATTGTCAAAAGAGTTAGAACAAACAATTCGCCTAAAAGTAGAAGAAACTAACGATTTATTTTTAAATAAATTAGAATATAAAATATTTGATTTAACAAAAATAGATGAGAATGATAAAAAAGGAAAGTATTATGAAATAATAAATTTATTTAAAAATAATAATTTAGAAAAGTTAAAAGAAATAATTGAAAATGAAGAATATAAAGAAATATTAGAAAAAATGGAAATATATAATAAAAACGAGGAGGAATATCAAAAAATGGAAGATATATATAAAATGATGATGAATGAAAAATTGGATTATGAATCAATTTATAAAGGAGGCGTAGATGCTGGATTTAATCAAGGGAAGGCTTTAGGACTTAGTCAAGGAATAAGTGAAGGTAAAAAAAATCAAACTATAAATATTGCTAAAAATATGTTAGAAGAAAAAGTAGATGTTGACTTAATTTCTAAATACACTAATCTATCAATTGAAGAAATAAAGGCATTACGATAGATAACAGTGAGTATAAGATAATTCTTATTAAAGATTATAATATTAGTATTATAATTTTTTATTTATTATGGTTTTATCATTTTTAACCTCTATAGTTGATATTGAAATTTTAAACTTAAAATGTTATTATATATTTAGGATAGGTGAATATCATGAAATTATCTGTTTCTATTTTGTCATTTAAAAATGATGACTATATAAATAAAAATATAGAAAAACTTAATGCTTGTTTAATTGATTATATCCATTTAGATATTATGGATGGAAAATTTGTTCCAAATAAAACTTGGACTATTGATGAAGTAAGAGAGATATCTACTTTAAAATCAAGTAAATTAGATGTTCATTTAATGGTTGAAGATGTTAAAAAATACGTTAATGAATTTGCTAGTCTAAATCCACAATACATAACTTTTCATTATGAAGCAGTAAAAAATCCTATGGAAATAATTACTTTAATTAAAAGTTATAATATTAAAGTGGGTATTTCAATTAAACCCGAAACTGATGTTAATTGCTTATTGCCATTTTTAGATTTTATCGATTTAGTTTTAGTAATGTCTGTTAATCCTGGATTTGGCGGTCAACAATTTTTACCTTCATCAAAACAAAAAATAGATAGTTTATTAGAATTAAGAAACCAAAATAATTATAAATATATAATTGAAGTTGATGGTGGTGTTAACGATGAAACTATAAAATACTGTCAAAATTGTGATATGGTAGTGGTCGGTAGTTATATAACTAAAAATTCTAATTATGAAGAAAACATTAAAAGTTTGAAGTTAAAAGAATAAAATCTTTTTTAAATAATAATTTTTATTAAGATACTTTTAAAAATATTTGATAAGTAGTATAATATAATTTAGATAAGAGGTGTTTGTGATGAAAAATATAAAAAAGGATACAACTAGTTTATTAATATCCATATTATTTTTAATTGTTGGGATTTTGTTATTTTCTAATTCTGAAGGAGTTGTAAAATTTGTTACCTATATAGTTGGTGCTTTATTTATTATTTTAGGTATTGGAAAGATGTTTTCTTATTATCGAATGAGTAAAAAAATGAATATAAACAATACTGGTGATTTGATTGTTGGCATTGTGGCTATTATTGTTGGTATTGTTATAATTTTTTGTTCTTCGGCTATCGAATTTTTAATTAGAATTATCATGGGAGCATGGATTTTATATTCTGGAATAATTAAATTAATTTATGCTTTAAAATTAAAAGAATTTAAATTAAAACTTTGGACATTTGTATTAGGTGTATCTATTTTAATGATTATATGTGGTCTATATATAATTATAAAATCTAATTTAGTATTCAAAGCAATTGGTCTAGTATTGATTATTTATTCTATAATGGAAATTGTTCAATATATTATAACACCAAAAAATATTAATCCTGATGTGATAAAATAATCTATTTATTGAAATTTAAAGTTTATTATAAGACTACGCTATAAAGTAGTCTTTTATTTTTATGTAATGTAAAAAAATTTTTAGTTTTTAATTAAGATATTTACTACTGACTATTAAGCATGTTATAATTGTTATTGATTTTGATTAGGAGTGGAATTATGACTTTTTATATTTATACATTAGGCTGTAAAGTTAATACTTATGAATCAAGTATTATGTCATCTATTTTGAAAAAAAATGGATATAAAGAAACTATTGGTGATAATATAGCTGATATTTATGTAATTAACACATGTACTGTAACGAATACGGCTGGAAATAAATCGTTTAAAATGATTAGACAAGCTTATCGAAAAAATCCTAAATCTATAATTATTGTAGTAGGATGTTTATCGCAAGTGGAAAGTCAAAAGGTAGCCGAAATTCCTGGAGTTTCTATTGTATTAGGAAATAAAAATAAAACAAAATTAGTAGATTATATTAAAGAATATCAAACTTTACATCGACAAATAATCGATATATATGATATAAATAAAGTTAATTTTGAATGTATGAAATTAGATAATTTTAATAAAACTCGAGCTTTTGTTAAAATTCAAGATGGTTGTAATAATTTTTGTTCTTATTGTATAATTCCTTATACTAGAGGGGATGTTAGAAGTAAGGATCGCAATGATGTATTAAATGAAATAACTGATTTAGTTAAAAATGGTCATCGTGAAATTGTTTTAACTGGTATTCATACTGGACATTATGGAAGTGATTTAAAAAATTATAATTTAGCTAATTTATTATCGGAAATTATTTTAATTAAAGGTGTAGAACGAGTTAGAATTTCTTCTATTGAAATTACCGAAATAACTGATGATGTTTTAGATATCATGAGTAAAAGTAATATTATTGTCGATCATTTACATATTCCATTACAATCGGGATGCGATAAAACATTGTTAGAGATGAATCGTAAATATAATATTCAGTATTTTAAGGATAAAGTAGCAAGAATAAGACAAATTAGACCAAATATATCACTTACGACTGATGTTATTGTTGGTTTTCCAAATGAAAGTGAAGAAGATTTCAAAGAAACAATTGCTAATATAAAAGAGATAAATTTTTCAAAAATTCATGTTTTTCCATATTCTGTACGCAAAGGAACTAAAGCTGAAAATATGCCTAATCAAATATTAGAAAATGTAAAAAAAGAACGTGTTAATAAATTATTGACTTTATCTAAAGAATTAGAAATGAACTATATGAAAAAATTTTTATCGCAAAAAATGATATTTATTCCTGAAGTATATAAAGACGGTTATTTAATTGGACACACTGGTAATTATTTATTAATAAAATGTCAAGGTTCGATTGATTATCTTAATACTGATGTCGAAGTAACAATTATAGATATAGATTATCCTTATTGTCTTGCTACTTTACAAGAGGTTCACGCCTTTAATTGACTTTAAATAAAAAAAATAGTATATTTTTATTGGAGATGATTAATAATGGAAATCTACAATAATGTTGAAATATTTAAATTTTTAGATGGGGATGTAAATCCTACTGTTAAAAAAGTAGGTAAAGATGGAAATTTTACAAATGAAATATATAATAAAGATGATGTTATTAATACTTTAAGTGATGCCATAAAAAATGGCAATATTTCTTCAGTTATAAAAGAAACTAATCCAAATGATGAATATTTAAACTATCATTTTAATTTTAGTAATAATAAAAAGATTTATTCAACTATCTCTATTCAAATAAAAAATAATAGTTTTGGAACTAAAACAATTACTGTTCCAGTTCAAAGTAGTAATGATAACATTAATAGTCGAAGCAAATATATATCACTTTTAGATAATATGGTAACAGAAAATATTAGAGTTAAAAATAGTCAAAAACGTGAAAAGATTTTAAATATAATCGGTGCAGGTGCTTTTATAATAGTTACTATGGGTGGTATTGCCTATAGTTTAATTAAAACTGATATGAAAGAGCAAGAAATAAATAGTAAGACTAATCAACAATATATTGAAGAATTTAATCAAAATAGACGACAAAATGGTATTGAAGAAATTAAATATGCTGGATTAGAACAAACAGTTGATGATGCAATTGAAGAATCAATAACACATGGAAGAAAATTATAATTATTATAATTTTTTTTCTATTATAGAATAGGGTGATTTTATGCCTAACTTTATTAAAGGAAATTATAAGCGAAGTATTTTTTCGACTGAAAAAGGTTATACAGTTGGAATTTTTAAAATTAAAGAAACTAATGAACCAATTATGGAAAATTTTGTTGGGAAAACGGTAACTTTTACTGGCTTTTTTGACCAATTAAACGAAAATGAATTATATATATTTTATGGCGAGGCAAAAGAACATCCTAAATATGGTCTTCAATATAATGTTCACGATTATGAGCGTTTAAAACCTGATGATATTGATGGTATTATCGAATTTTTATCCAGTGATTTATTTCCTGGTATTGGTGTTAAAATGGCTACTAAAATAGTTGAAAAATTAGGTCAAAATGCTTTAGATTTGATTATTCAAGATCAAAAGAGTTTATTATTGGTCAAAGGTTTAAATACACAAAAAAGGCAATTAATTTATGATACTTTAATTAGTTATGAAGATAGTCATAAAACTATTGTTTATTTAACTGAAATTGGTTTTTCTATGAAAGATAGTTTAGCTATATATAATAAATATCGTGAAAATACTATTATGCAAATAGAAAATGATATTTATCAAATAATTGATGATATCGATGATATTTCCTTTTTAAAAATCGATGAAATAGCTCAAAAAATGAATATTTTAAGTGATGATGAGAGAAGAATTAAAGCTTCGTTAATTTATATTATGAATAATTTGACTTTTAATAATGGTGATACTTATTTTTTGATTGATGAATTGTATGAAGCATTATTTGGATTTTTACATTTTCAAATAGATGTCGATACATTAAAACAATATTTGCAAGATCTACATTATGAAGAAAAAATTGTAAATGATGGTGAAAAATATTATATAAAAGATATTTATGATGCAGAGTTAAATATCAGTAATACTTTAAAAAAATTAAATAATAAAACAAAGATAAAAAATAAAGATTTAGATATAAAATTACATGAATTGGAAATAATAAATAATATCACATATAATGAAAAACAAAAAGACGCAATTAGGCATTCTTTGGAAAATAATATTACAATAATTACTGGTGGACCGGGAACAGGTAAAACAACGATTGTTAAAGCTATTGTTAGTTTATATCAAATGCTAAATGATTATGATAATCAAAAAATGTTAGAAAATGTGGCTTTGTTAGCGCCAACTGGAAGAGCTAGTAAAAGGCTAGCTGATTCTACAAATTTTCCTGCTATGACTATTCATCGTTTTTTAAAATGGAATAAAGAAAATAATTCTTTTGGTGTTAATGAATATAATAAAGATTACAGTAGATTAATCATTGTCGATGAAGTGAGTATGTTAGATATAAATATTTTTAATAGCTTATTAAAAGGTTTAACGTCTAATATCCAATTGATTTTAGTAGGTGATTACAATCAATTACCAAGCGTAGGTCCCGGACAAGTCTTGAAAGATTTAATTATGAGCAATATTTTTCCTACTATATATTTAGAAATGTTATATCGTCAAAAAGAAAATTCTTATATCAATACACTTGCCTATGAAATAAAAGATAATGATTTAAGTGATTTTTTAACAACTAAAGATGATTATACTTTTTTAAATTGTCCAACTAGAAGTATAAAAAATAATTTACATTATCTATGTGAGCAAATATTAAATAAGGATTATGATTGTCATGATTTTCAAGTTATGGCTCCAATGTATTATGGTGAAGCCGGTATCGATAGTCTTAATTTAGAACTTCAATCTATATTTAATCCTCCTGATATTACTAAAAAAGAAATTAAAATTGGAAATGTTATTTATCGTGAAAATGATAAAGTTTTAGAATTAGTTAACATTCCTGATGAAAATATTTATAATGGTGATATTGGATACATCAAAAAAATTATTGATGCGAGTGAAAGTGATAGTAAAAAAACAGAAATATATATAGATTTTTATGGAAATATTGTCAAATTTGTACCAAAAGATTTTGCCCAAATTAAACATGGTTATGCGATTAGTATTCATAAATCTCAAGGAAGCGAATTTGAAATGGTAGTTGTAATTTTAAGCAATTCACATAAAAGAATGTTATATAGAAAATTAATTTATACTGCTGTTACACGTGCAAAAAGAAAATTAATATTATTAGGTGAAGAAGAAGCTTTTAGATATGCTGTGTTTAATAATAGTGAATATAATAGAAAAACGACTTTATTAGATCATTTGATAGCATAATTTTTAAATTTTAGAAAATGATAATAATGTATGTATTATTAGTATACATACATTTGTCATATTGATTAGCTGTGAGGTGATATTATGAAACTAGGAAAAGACATTGCGTTTATGGCAATGGGTGCTGGTGCCGTATTAGCATACCAAAAATACAGTAAACCAATGATGAAAGCAGTTGATAATACTGCCAAAAAAGCCATAAAGAAAGCTAATGATAAGCTAGAAGATATGATGTAGATAAAAACCCTGAGGGGTTTTTATTGTTTATATTTATTTTTTTTTGAAAATATGTTAAAATATATTTAGAATTGAGGGATATTAATGAATAACAAAAAAGATGGATTTACATTAGTAGAAATATTGGCTGTTATATCTATTGTTGGCCTACTTGCACTGATTGCTATTCCAAATGTTTTAAAAAGTTTGAAAGATACAAAAGAAGATTTATATCAAACGCAAATTAAATTGATTAAGTCAAGTGCAGCTACTTACGTTACTGATGCAGTAGCTCATCCTAATATTAATACAGCTATTCAAAATTTAGTAAAATATAAAGGTGGTAAAACGACAATAACACTTGGAGATTTACAAAACAATGGGTCTGCTGATATTAATTTATCTAATCCGCTTTGTGAAGGAAAAGATAAATACTTTGATCCTAATATTGCAATAGAAATTACTTATGATGGCAAAGAGTTTGATTATGAAATTATAACACCTGATGCTGATTTAAGAATAAGTTGTGTTGCTGAAAGATAATTGGTGATTTATGAAAAATAAAATTAAAATGTGTTTATTAGGATTAGTAATAATTTTAGCGTTTATTTTGGTATATAAAAATAATAATTTAAATTTAGAAATTTTAAAAAATACCAATCTTGCTGATGATGAAAAGATAGAAAGAATTTTGAAGTCAATTGATTATGGAAAAAATATTAAAAATTATGAAATTAAAGATAATGATTTAAATATTTCGTATGACATCGAAGACTATGAATATAAAAATTTAGAAAAAAATGCTTCTATTTTGTTTTATCTTATTAATGATTTAAAAGAAATTAATTATACAGTAAATAATGAAAATTATTCGTTTGATTATAGTAAAATTTCTTTAATTTATAAAGATTCTAAGAATTTTAATTTAGAAACTATAAAAGAACGATACAATAGCAAAAAATTCGATAATTTATATTTAGGTAATATCAATGGCAATATCGATTTATTTGATAAATCTGATCTTTGTATTACTGATTATATTGAAATATATCGTGATAATGAATATGTATATTATATGACTTGTTCTTCAGTTGATGACATCATTGCGGTTATTGATAATAAAGAATATAAGTTAATTGAGGCATTAAATCAAGAAAAAATCGATATTAATGATTTATTTGATATTAATGTTCAAATGAAAAAAGAAAGTATAAATAATGATGAAAATATTAATTAGTGATTTTGATGGTACTTTTTTTGATGATGATTATTTAAATAATATAAAAAAAGTTAATGATTTTGTCGATCATGGAAATATATTTATTATTGCAACAGGAAGAAGTATTAATAATCTTAAACTTGATATTTTAGATTATAAAATAAAATATAGTTATTTAATATGTAGTGATGGAGCATCTATTTATGATAATAAGCATAATAATTTATTTGTATGCGATATCGATAGAGAATTAATTAATCCCATATGTAATTTATTAGATAGTGATTCAAATATATCATTTTCTTTTATTGAAAATGATAATATCGCTAGTGGAACACACGCTAATACTATTGCGGGAAAATTTATTGATAGAAATAAATGTGAAAATTTAGTTGAAGAAATAAATCAAAAATTTCCTTTAGTTTATGCTTATTTAAGTAATGATCATATTAATATACGGAATAAAAAAGTTTCTAAATATGAAGCAATAAAATTTTTAATTAATAATTATAATTTAAAAAGTGAAAATATCTATACTGTTGGGGATAACATTAATGATATAGAAATGTGTCGAAATTTTAATAGTTTTTCATTTGAACATGCTGATAAAAATATTAAGAGTGTTAGTAAAGTTATCGTACATAACTTTAGTGAAGTAATTGATATTTTAAATGCAAAATAAAAGGTTAATTTTTAACCTTTCTTTTTGTATATGTAACAATGTAATTTATAATACTAAATATTTGCAAGATTGTTGTCGTTATAAACATAACATTCATAGATAATATAAAATTATCGTTAAAACAGGCAATAAATCCTAAAATAACTGTTAGGAATAAAAACCATGTTTTTATTTTTCCAATAAATAGTGATTTTGTAATTTTAGTTTTATAAAATAAATATAGATTGATAATTGCGATTATAATTTCTAAACCTAAACTCAAAAATAGAAGATGAAATTTTATCGATAATGTGATTAAAAGCCCAATTGCAAAAAATTTATCACTAACTGCATCTAATTTTGCTCCAAATTCACTTGTTACATTGAATTTTCTAGCTATAAATCCGTCAAAACAATCAGTAATAGCTGTAATGATTGCGATAATGATAGCCAATTCAATTTTATTAAATGTAAATAAAATGACAATAAATGGAATACTTATTATACGTAATGCAGTTAAAATATTTGGAATGTATTTAATCATGTTCGACATCCTTTCATATTAATTTTATATGTTTTAAATACTTTTGTCAATTAGGTAATATTAATTGTTGTATGACATATAATATAGTGTATTATTTTTTATAATACAGAGGGAACCTGTAGTGTTACAGTTTCCTTTTTATTTTGTTGAATATTGTCGCTTTTTATGGTATAATAAAATAGTTGAGATAGGAGGTTTATTAATGAAAAAAATATTAAATATATTCTTAATAATAAATATTTTATTTTGTTATTTATTTCCTATTGGTATTCAATTTAATGTAAAAGCAGAAGAGGTTGAATATGTCGTTTCCGAATTAAATAAAGATGGTAGTTTAACCGAAATTGGAAAATATACTGATTATAATGAAGCTAAACAAAAAATGAATGAACATAAGTCTGATGCTTCGAAAGTAGCAGTTATATATCGAAATGGTAAACTTATTAATGCTAAATACGCTATGGTAAAATTTAATCCAAGAGATACAACTATTAACTTATATCAAACATCGACAAGTAGCGTTTACTATACATATACTCATCCATCTTATGGCCTAGATGCTGCTTTTATTGATTATGATCCAAATACTAATCGTGTTAAATTAAAAATTAGTGGTTTTACAGGTTGGGCTGATTTGGGTGATTCTACTGGTGACTACTTAAATATAGTTCCAATTACAAAGTTATATACCAATAATTTAAGAATTAATGAAAATATTAAGGATGCTTTAAATGTTCGAGAAGATGCTAGTTCTAGTAGTAATTACATAGGTTATGTAGTCAGTGGTCAAATATTTTCTTATACTGAAAAAAAGGAAAATGGCGGATTTACTTGGTATAAAATATGGTACAATGGTCGCGATGGTTGGATAGCTAATGTTGATAATGGAATTTCTGAAGATGTTGAAACAGGGTTAAAAACTTATTATCAAAATTGGGGAGAAACAGGAAATTTATTGCATTATTTTGCTTATAATACTTCAGGTGTAGAAGCATCGACTTATACTAATTTAGGACCATCTCCAGATTTTTTAACTGCCTATAAAATATATTATAGTTTTGATGGAAATTACTTTTATGATGATTTAATTAAAATGTTAGATGATTATAAAAATGATAATTATGATAACGCTATCAATAAAAATAATCCATTCTTTGCTTATTATTTATATTTACCTAATCGTTCACAAACATCATATACGGCTGATGACTTAAATTATATTATTGAGCAAAAAGGTTATTATTCTAAACCAGCTGCCGATACAAAATATGTCGATGATAATGGTAATTTTATCGGTGGCATCAATCGAAATGGTATTTCACAAATGGTAGGTGAAGGTGCAAGTTTTATTGCTAGTCAAGAGTTATATGGTGTAAATGCTTTGCTTACATTTTCAGCCGCAATTAATGAAAGTGCAACTGGTACTAGTGCTTTAGCGTTTGCTAAAAATAATTTATTTGGTCATAATGCTTATGATAGTTGTCCATTTGGCTGTGCTACAACATATAAATCTATCAGTGATTCAATTTATGAACATGCTCGTCTAACAGGTGAAAATTATAATAATCCAAACCATTCATATTATCATGGAACACATTATGGAAACAAGGGTAGTGGTATGAACGTTATGTATGCATCAGATCCATATTGGGGTGAAAAAGCTGCTCAAAATTATTTCTTTGCTGATAATTCTTATGGTAAAGCTGATTATTTATATAATACAATAGGAATTAAAGTAGGTAGTAGTGATATTTTCGTTTATGCTGAACCAAATGAAAATTCTAAACAAATTTATAATGTAAATAATGATACAGAAGATGTTATTAATATTCCATTAATAGTGTTAGATAAAATTCAGGCTAATAATAATTGGTGGTATAAAGTTTATACGGAAATTGGTTTAGATGAAAATAAAAATATAGTAACTGATAACTATAATCGTGAATATAGTTATGGTTATGTAAAAGCATCTGATTTATATGTTTCAAATTCTCAACCAACTATTAATGCTAAAGATATAACTATAAAAGTTGGAGATAATGTTAATTTATTAAAAGATGTAACTGCTAGTGATACAGAAGATGGCGATATTACTTCAAGATTAACATATGATACTAATGCTGATTTTAATGTACCTGGTGAATATAGTGTAACTTATACAGTAAAAGATAAAAGTAATTTTAGTGTTAGTAAAACTGTTAAATTAATAATTGGTATTAATAATAATGTACCATCTACTGGAGATAAATCTGATTCTAATAATAACCAAAGTTCTAGTGATAAAGTTTTAAAAGCTAATACTGATGGAGAATTTGATTTCGAATATTTAAAAAATGTTGATAATAAATTACAAATAAAAGGTTATTTAAAAATTTTAGGAATTAATAATGATTTGAATACTGATATTAAATATGAATTGCGTCTAATTGATGAAAAAGGTAATATAAAAACTCAAAAATTAAATAGAATTGTAAAAAAAGATGATATGCCTTTTGAAATAGAATCTGAAAATGGATTTAATTATACATATTCGTGGTTTGAAGGTAATATTGATATCGATAGTTTAGCTAATGGTAATTATACATTGTCAGTGGCTGCATTAGCAGATAATAAAGTTGCTGAAAGTATTGTTTCTAATGTATTTGGTTTTGAAATGGCTCCATTTTTTAAAGGAAAAAATAAAAATGCATTGATTATAAATAATTATGATAGTCGTGAAGTACCAATTCAATTATTTATTAGAGATGATTTTGTTAGTGAAAAAAATGCCAATTCTAGATATAATATTTATAATGAATATGATACAATTGACTTTCAAAATAGCAAGTTAGTTATAAAAGGTGTTTCACATATTATTGGTGGTGATTATGCAGCAAATACAAATGTAAAAAGAACATTATATTTTGAAAATGTTGATACTTTCGAGAAATTTACTTATGATATTGGTAGTATTGATAATGGTGAATACACTGTAGAGTTAAGAGTGCCAGATGGTTTTGATAAAACTAGAGCATGGTATAATGCAACATTAGATGTATCAAATATACCAAAAGGAACTTATTCTATTAATGTTGCGACTAGTTCAAATGTATCTGACTTTGGAGAGTTACAAGATGTTTTCAATGGAAAAATTAATACTACATTTGTTCAAAATAATAAAAAGTATTCATTTAAAGTTGATAAAAATAATCGATATAGAATTTTGATGATAGTTGAATAAAAGAGGATTCGCTAATCCTCTTTTAATATTTAAAATTTGGTTTTTATTATAAAAGTATTTTCATAAATTCGTATATAAAAATAAATATTATTTTGTAATTATTAATATTTATGATATTATCAAAATTTTTGACAAAGATTGTAAAATATGATATTATTAATATGTCAAGGAAACTTGCATATAATAAAAAAGGAATACCTAGTTTTGAAGAGTTAGGTACTATTCCAAAAAAATTTTGTGTTAGTACCGACTTATACAGTTGGTACTATTTTTATTAAAATGATAAAAATCACGATAATAAGGAGTATTATGATTGTGCAAAGATATTGCTCTTGCTTTCTCATAATTTCACCTTCTTCCACTTTAAAAGTAAAGGAGAATAGTACCTAAGCTAACTAAATATTCCTATAATATTATACAATTTGTAATATATTAAAACAAGCGAACAAGTAAAAAATTATCAAATATTGCGTATTTATAAAAAAATAGGCAATTTTTTTGCCTATTCACAAACAATAATTGTATATGCTTTATCTTGACAATCTTTTATTGTCGAATTATTTGTAATTGGAGATTTTTCTGATATATAACCAGCTGGGAGATTACAACTATCTTTTCCAAAATCAAATTTAACATTAGGATATTTTTCTTTCAATTTTTGTGTTAGTGTATTAATTGTAGCTTGGGCAGAACCACCCATAATCCAATCTTTTTCAATTTTTAATCTATGTTGTTCAGTACTTGTACATTGATTAGTAGGTGGGTTTTCTTGTGGTTTATCATTATTTGGTTGATTGTTTTCAGCAGGTTTTGGACCGCTACTTAAACCAATACTTACATAAGTTCCACTTACAACTTGTGCTCCTTCTACTTTATTTTGATTTTGAGCGATATCATAAGGCGTATTAGAATAACCGTTATAATAGAATGTACAATTTAATCCGATATTATAGCAAGTATTTTCGATTTCACCACGACTTTTTCCAATAAAGTTTGGAATAGTAACTGGTTTTCCATAAGAAATTTTTATAATAATAGTATCGGAATAATTAATGACTGTATCAGCTTCTGGAATAGTTTTAATAATATCTCCATTATTTATCTCATCATTAAATTCATATTCTTCACGATATTCTATTGAATTACTATTAGCCCAATTTCTAAATTCGGTTACATTATTAAATTTAGGCATTTTTAAAGGCCCTTTTGAAATTGTGACAGTAATAATAGTACCAGCTTCAACTTCATCATTTTCGCTATAATCTGCTTCAATTATTTTTCCAGCTTCAATTGAAGAATCGTATTTTGACTCAAAGCTTACTTTTAAATTATTTTCCATAATCCAAGTTGTAACTTCATCAACTGTCATTTTTGTTAAATCAGGAACTATTATTTTTTTACCTTTAGATATGACAAGTGTTACTGTATCTTCTTTTGGATCAACCATTTCTCCAACTTCTGTTTTTTGACCAACGACAAAATCTTTTTTTACTTTATCTGAAAAAACATATTCTATTTCATATTTAATACCATGTCTTTTTAACCAAAGAGTTGCTTCAAATAAACTTTTATCTTGTAAATTAATCATTTCAACTGGTTCTAATTCATCTTCACGACCTAATGATACGGTAAGTGTCAATTCATCATTTCTTCTAATTTGACCACTAGTACTTTGATTTATAATTATATCTTTTTTAACCTCATCGTTTATTTCATATTCGATATTAACATTGTTTAAAAAATTTTCATTTATTGTTTTAATAGCTGAATCAATTTCCCAACCGACCATATTAGGAATTGATACAATTTTATCATAATTTGGACCATACGATACGGTGAATGTTATTTCATCTACTTTTTTTAATAATGTGTTAGGTGATACACTTTGGGTTATGATGTTATATTCCAAAATATTATCACTATATTCATAAATTTGTTTTACATCAATATTATTTTCTTTAGCCCACTTTAATGCTTCTGTAATAGATTTACCAGTAAAATTTTCTAATAAGGCTTGAGTAGGTAGGTTGATAATATCTTTAGCAACTAAAAAATTAAAAATAATAAATCCTGAAAAGATGATAGATGTAAATATTCCTAAAATATTTTTAACTTTTAGTTTACTTATAATCATTGTTAATGTTAAAAATAAAGCAAACAAGGCTAAAATAGAAGCATTAACAATTAAAAAAGTATTATTAATTTCGTCTTTTGCAAAAATTAAATTGAAACCTAAATAACCTAAACTTAAAATTAAACTTATAATTGAAAAAATGATAAGACCAATAGATTTTTTTGTTTTACATTCATGTATTATTTCTTTATCAATTGCTTTTGGTTGTTTATTTTCTACATGTTTGATTTCTTCTTTAATATCTTGCTTATTTTCATTATTTTGTTGTTCTTCTTTTAACAATTTTTGATAATTCTTTCGATCATTTCGACTCATGATATCGTTAAAGGTTTCCATATTGTCATAGTTTTTATTATGATTTTTATTTTTCATTTATTATCACCTATCATAATTATACATTAAACGACAAAAAAAATAAATATATACTTAATTCTAAGTGTCAAGTAATATTATTTTCAAAATTATAGTTTAAACTTTATATTTTCTACATTAATGTTAAAGTTTTAGTTGCTTTCTTAAAAAAATTTGTTATAATATAACTAGCACAACTGAGTTTGAATATTCGTTGTTGCATTATCATATTATAATGATATAGAAAGTGGAGTTGAAAGTATGTTTTGTGAAAATTGTGGCGAAAAATTGTCAAAGGATGCTGTTTTTTGTACAAACTGTGGTCATAAAGTCAAAGATGACGAAACTGTAGAAACAAAAGAGGATGTCAAAGAAGAAGCAACTACTGAAGAGGTAAAAGTACAAGAAGATGTTCAAGAAGAACAAGTTACTAATGAAGATGTTAAAAAAGAAGAAAAAAAAGAAGAACCATCAATGAATAATATTTCAAAGGAAAATATTCAAAAAGGTTCAACTAGTAAAGCATTTTTAATTATATTAGCTATTTTAGTTGTATTAGCTGGTATTGCAACAGCTTTATATTTTTTCTTATTTAAAAAAGATGAAAAGGCTATTGATGCTATTGAAAAAGCATTCAATAATATGGAAAATTTAAATAGTTATACTATGGCTATTAAAGCCGATGTTGAAACTAAAGGCGAAGATAGTTTTGCAATGAATTTCAATTTAGAAAACAGTATTGATATTAAAAATAAAATGGCTAAAATTAATATCAATGCTTCATATAGTGGAGTTTCTATTGAAATACCTGCTTATGTAGATTTAAGTGATGAAAAAAATGGCGTAATTTATTTTAAATTACCGGAAGCTTTAGTTGATAATAGTACTTGGTCAAAAATTACTTTAGGAGAAATAAATTTTGAAGATTTAGTAAATGAATCAATTAATAGTTCTGATGAAGAAATTGACCTAGATAAAATTGAAGAAAAAATCAAAAATATTGATTTTATACAAAAGAAAACTAGTGATATTGACGGTTTAGATTATTATGAATTAGTTATTAATGAAGAATATATTAAAAAAATCGATGAGGCTTTAGAAGAAGTTGAATTAAGTGATAGCGAAATTGAGGCTATGAAATTAGAAAAAGGTTTTGTAATTGGTATTTATATTGATAAAAAAGATAACTATGTATCTAAATTCACTCTTGATATGGCTGATTGGATTAATGAAGTTGCTGCTGGTGAAATTGAATTTGAAAAGTTAAATTTATCAATTGAATATAAAGATATTAATAAAGTTTCAACAATTACAATACCAAATGAGGCAAAAAATGCCAAAGAAATCGATTTTGATTCTTTGGGTAATATTGGTGAATTACCTAATACTGATTATGATGAAGATATAGATAATGAAGAATATGTTGATGATTATGCTATTACTGATTATGGTTTTAAAGTAACATATAAAATGCCAGAAGGTTTTGAAGCAAGTAGTGTAAATGATGAAACTTTTAAAATTTATCATAGTGATGATCTTGATGTTACACTTTCAAATTATAGTGATAATAAAACTGAAAGATTTGAAGATATAGAATATGATAAATCTTATTATGAAAAAGAATCTAATTATAAAAATGTCGAATTAAGTGAAGAAAAAACATTAAAAGTAAATAATAAAGAATTTGCTTATAAATTATTATCTTATGAAACTTCATATGGTAAATCTTATAAAGCAACGGTTTGTTATCAACTTGATGATGAACATGTTTATCGTGTTGAATATGAAAAATTAGATAGTCCAATTACTGAAGACGAACTTAAATTATTCTTAGATATTAAAGTTACAAAAGAATAAGTTATATAAAAGTAAAATTGTGAAAAATTTTACTTTTTTTGTATAAATTTGTCTTTTTTTGGTTATTTTTATAAATTTAGTAAATGCTATAAAAGGTGATACCATGAAAAAATTATCTTTATTAGTATTTACTATTTTACTTATTTTTGTTATTTATTCTAATAAGCAAATTGAAACAGAGTTAGTGTTTAATGAAAATGAATATATAAATAATTATGATAATGATTATTTTTATATTAGTTCTAAAGATATAATCTTGAATACTAATAATTTGCTTGATTATTTTAATGATGCTAATATTAAAATTATGGGCCTTTATCCGAATTTAGATAAAATATATGATGAAGATTTGAAATTCAAATTGAATTATTATAGTTTTAATCCACTTTATGACAATAGGACTAATATAAATAGTTTTACTAATAGTTATGTTAGTTTACTTAAAAATAATAATTATATGGATGAAGCCAATATGGTTTATTTTGATGGTATAAAAATTAATAAAATATTAGTATATGCTCCTTATAATTCTATTTATCTACACAATTTAGATTATAAAATTTTTGATTATAATGTTAAAGAATTTTAAAAATATATAATGAAAATTATATGTTTTTTTGTTGTATTTTGCCGAATTACATAGTATAATTTAATTAGGTGATATTATGAATTCTTTTATTTGGGTAATGATTATAATTTTATTAACATCAGTTGAAATTATGTCGATTAATTTAACAACTATTTGGTATGTAGTTAGTGCTTTGGTTGCGTTAATTATATCGTTATTTTTTAAAAATTTTATGTTACAATTCGGTGTTTTTGCAGTTTTAGGTACAATTTTATTAATTACAACTAGACCTGTTTTACAAAAATTTATAGTCAAAAAAAAGGAACCAACTAATTTAGATAGGGTAATAGGTATGGAGGCAATTGTTACCGAAAATATAGATAGAAATAAGATTGGTGAAGTTAAAGTTGATGGCAAGAAATGGTCGGCTTATGCTGATCAAAAAATCGATATCGATAGCGTCGTCAAAGTGTTAGAAATTGATGGCGTTAAATTAAAAGTAGAGAAAATAGGAGAGTGATTTTATGGAATTTTTTATAATTTTATTAGTGCTTGCAGTCGTTTTGATAATTCCAAATATCAAAGTTGTTCCACAAGCAAAATCTTATGTTATTGAAAGAATTGGTTCATATTATTCGACATGGGCTAATGGGTTACATGTTAAAATACCTTTTGTAGATAGAATTGCCAATCAAGTTAATTTAAAAGAAATCGTTATGGATTTTGCACCACAACCAGTTATTACGAAAGATAATGTTACAATGCAAATCGATACTGTCGTATATTTTCAAATAACAGATGCTAAATTATATACCTATGGAGTTGAAAATCCAATTAATGCAATCGAAAATTTAACTGCAACAACGCTAAGAAATATTATTGGTGAGTTAGAGTTAGATCAAACTTTGACATCGAGAGATATTATCAATTCAAAAATGCGTTCTATTTTGGATGAAGCTACTGATCCTTGGGGAATTAAAGTTAATCGTGTCGAAGTTAAAAATATTATTCCACCTAGAGATATTCAAGAAACAATGGAAAAACAAATGCGTGCTGAACGTGAAAGACGTGAGAAAATTCTTCAAGCAGAAGGAGAGAAAAAATCTAGTATTTTAATTGCTGAAGGTGAAAAAGAAAGCGCTATTTTACGTGCTGAGGCTAAAAAAGAAGCCCAAATTAAAGAGGCTGAAGGTGAGGCAGAAGCATTATTAAAAATAAAAACAGCAGAGGCTGAAGGTATCAAATTATTAAAAGAGGCTAAGGCTGATCAAGCTGTGTTAACTTTAAAAAGTTTCGAAACTTTAGCTGAAGTAGCTAATGGTCAAGCAACTAAGATAATTGTTCCATCTGAATTACAAAATGTTGCCAGTATAGGTTCAACCTTGAGCGAAATGTTTAAGGATAAAAAATAATTTAGATGTTAGATTATACAAAAAAATTTGTTAAAGTATTAATTTGGCCAATTATATTTGTAATTGGTCAATTTTTATTGTTAACAGTTTTTACAACAGGATTTATAAACAAAGAATATAACGCAATTAAATTAGAAAATCCTGATGTTAGTGAGGAACAATTACAAACTATTTTTAATGAATATATAGAAACAGATACATATATAGACAAATTTGAAACTTTTGTAAACGATAATTCTATTTTTATTACTTGTATTACTTTTGTAATTTTTGGAATTATATTTTATAAAAAATATTATAATTATAAACAAGATTATATGGAAAAATTAAATATTAAAACCATTGGAATTTTAATTATTTTAGGAATTATTTTAAATTTGAGTTATAATTTAGTTATTGGTAGTTTTAATTATGCAGTTCATTTTACAAATAATTATTCGGCTATAAATATTAGTATTTTAACTTATATAATTTGTACAGGCCTACTAGGACCAATTTTAGAGGAATTATTATTTAGAGGAATTGTTTTTAATAAATTAAAAAAATTTAATCCACAAATGCGGGCAATTTTACTGACAACTTTTATTTTTACTTTTTTTCATAGTAATTTTATTCAAATGTTGTATGCCTTTTGTTTAGGTTTTATTTTAATATATGTCTATGAAAAATATAAAAATATTAAGGCCCCAATTATTGTGCATATGGCTTCAAATATTATGAATATTTTTACGTGTATGATTATAATGAAAGAAAACTATATTTTAAATTTAGTTTTAATGCTAATTTCCTTTTTAATTTTATTTATAATTAATAGAAAAATTATAAAAAAAGATTTAAATACTAATTAATTTTAGTGTTTAAATCTAATATTTTGATTACTAGGTCCTTTTATAACATTACCGTCTAAATCGTATCTAGAACCATGACATGGGCAATCCCATGTTTTTTCTTCATTATTAAAAATTAAACTGCAACCCATATGTGGACATTTGTTTTTGACGATATGTTGCTTTTTATTTTCATCAGTATAAATACCACATGAAATATTATCGATTGTTCTAAATTCGACATTTTCGTAAAATTCTTTATTTTTATTTATTTTACTGTCGATAAAAGACGAAGCACTAGTAAAGCCATCGATGAAAAAATTTTTTATTTGTTCCATTGTAATTTCACGATTAGGCTCAAAAAGTTCAATATATTGATTTGGTTGATTAGTCATTAAATCACTTAAAATTTTACCTGCAATAGTACCATTTGTCATGCCCCATTTATTAAAACCAGTTGCAATATAAAAATTTCGTTTAACCTCACCAATAATTGGCAATTTATCATTAGTTATTAAGTCATAAGTGAACCATAAATTAGTTATTTTATTTTCAAATTGATGTTCAAATTTTTTGATTAAACGACTAAAATTGGCTTCATTATTTAAATTTTTGGCTAATTTGCTTTCGATACTGGCAAAGATAATATAATTGTTTTTATCTTGATGATATCTAGTAGAAACAATTGGATTTTTATTTGTTATAGCGTTAAATTCTTTAATTTTATCTATTTTAGAAGCAAGTACATATTCTTTTTCTAAATGTGTCTTAAAAGGAATTAGGGCTGGTACGATAAAAAAAGGGTAGTGGGTCGCAACAACTATTTTATTGGCAGTAATGATACCGTCTTTAGTATAAACTCGATATTTTTGATCGCTTTCTTCAATTTTTAAAGCCGTAGTATGTTCATAAATGTCGATGTTATTTTTTAAAATTTCTTCAGTTAATCGATATAGATATTTAATGGGGTGAAAAACGGCTGTATTTTCAACTTTAATACCATACTTACAATCTAGATCAATTGGTAATTTATCTATAATTTTATATTTAAGATTTATTTTATCAAAAAAATTTTGTTCTTTAATAAATTCTTTAATTTCTTTTTCGTTATTTGTATAAACATAAGAGGAATTTTTTAAATAATTACAATCGATATTATATGTTTTTATATTTTGTTCAATTAAATTAATGGCTTCAAGTTGTGACTGAAGATATTTTAAACTAGTGTTAAAATCGAAGATGTTTTCTAATTTATGATAAATAAGTCCTTGTAGAAAAGTCATTTTTCCCGTTGTATTTAAAGTAGCACCACTTCCAATGGTATTAGCCTCTATAAGCGTGATTTTTAAGTTAGAGTCTTTTAGATAAAAAGCCGATGAAATGCCTGTTATTCCACCACCGATAATTAAAACATCAGTAGTTATATCATTGTTTAATATTTTGGTTTGAAAAGGTCTATTTTCTAATTTCCAAATGGATTCGTTTTTCATTATATCACCATTTTGTTATGAGTGATATTTAAAAAATTATACAAAAAAACTTCCAAATGGAAGTATCTATTTAATTTGGTGACCCGTACGAGATTCGGACTCGTGAATGCATGCGTGAAAGGCATGTGTGTTAAGCCACTTCACCAACGGGCCAAATTAATGGTGGGCCTGGCAGGACTTGAACCTGCGACCCCACGCTTATCAAGCGTGTGCTCTAACCAACTGAGCTACAAGCCCATTAATCGATGACTACTAAAGTATAACTTATTTTTGATAATTTGGCAATACCTTTTTTGAAAAAAGTTCGAAAATATCGAAATTTGTTCAAAAAATATGATAAATTTATGAAATTTAAAAGTATTACTATTATTTTATATTCAAAATAATAATTAATATGATATAATTTAAAAGGTGATAACATGACATATTTAGATTATTCAGCAACGACGCCTGTAAATACTGATGTATTAGACACTTTTAATAAAGTTTCTTTAGAATTTATAGGTAATCCTAATTCTTTACATAAATTAGGTGTTGCTAGTAAAAATTTAATTGAAGGCGCTACCAAACAAATTGCTGAACTTTTAAATGTTAAAGAATCAGAAATTATTTATACAAGTGGGGCAAGTGAATCAAATAATTTAGCGATAAAAGGAATTGCTTTACAATATCAAAATCGTGGTAAAAAAATTATCACGACTGAATTAGAACATTCATCGATATATGGACCGCTGGGGTATTTGCAAAAATTAGGTTTTGAGGTTATTTTTACTCCATTAGATAATTATGGTAGAGTTGATCTAAAGGCGTTAGAAAATTTAATCGATGATGAGGTAGTATTGGTTAGTATTTCAGCTGTTAATAGTGAGTTAGGTTTGCGTCAACCAATCGAAGAAATTGGTAAATTATTAAAAAAGTATCCTAAGTGTTTTTTTCATACCGATGCAACTCAATGTATTGGTAAATATCCAATTTCTAAAAATTTTTTTGAAAATGTTGATTTGGCCAGTTTTTCTGCTCATAAATTTTATGGTATCAAAGGTATAGGATGCTTAATAAAAAAAGATGGTATCAATTTAGAACCATTAATTCATGGTGGTAAAAGTACGACAATCTATCGTAGTGGAACTCCAACTACATCCTTGATTGCTTCGATGTCGAAAGCCTTAAGGTTAATATTTAAAAATAATAATTATGATTATGTAGGCAGTTTAAATAAAAAAATAGTTGAGCATATGGCAAAATATTTAGATGTTACTATTAATAGTAATGAGTATTGTCTACCACATATTTTAAATTTAAGTATTTTAGGCGTAAAACCTGAAACGATGCTTCATGCTTTAGAAGAATATGATATTTATATTTCTACGCAAAGTGCTTGTTCTAGTAATAATGCAAAATCAAAGGCGGTCTTTGCTTTAACTCATGATGAAAAGCGTGCGTCTTCGAGTATTCGTATTAGTTTATCATATTTAACGACTGATGAAGATATTGATAAATTTTTAGTAGCGTTTGATAAATGTTACAATCAATTAAAATTGAAATAGTTAGGTGATAAAATGAAATTAATTAAAATTAGTTCAGTATGGTGTCCTAGTTGTTTAATTATGCATCCTAGATATCAAGAAATCGTCGATAAGTATAAATTAGAATTAGAAGAATATGATTATGATATGAATGCTGATATAGTTGAAAAATATCAAATTGGTGACTTATTACCAGTTGTGATTATTGTTGATAAAGATGTTGAAATAAAAAGAATTATTGGCGAAAAAAGTAAAAAAGAATTAGAACAAATATTTGAGAATTTAGGTGTTTAAAATGAATTTAGTAAAAAAAATAGTGTTTTCTTTAGTTATTTATTTAATGGCTATTGTAGGTGTTAATGCTGAAGAAAAAGTTACTCTTTATTTATTTCACAATTATGATTGTCCACATTGTGCCGAAGAAAAAGTTTATTTAAAAGAATTGGCTGAGCAATATGATAATTTAGATATTGTGATGTATGAGGTAAAAAAAGATGAAGATAATAGACAATTATTAACTGATTTTTTAACTACGACTGATTGGGATGTTAGAGGCGTTCCTTTAACAGTCATCGGTAGTACTTATTTTAATGGTTATAATGATGATATTGGTACTAAAATAAGATGTGCGATTAATTATTATTCTGAGCATGAACATCGAGATTTAGTAGGTGAATATTTAGGTACTGTCGAGGTAAGAGACGATTTAACTGATGAATTTGATCCGAATAGTTGTAAGTTTACAATTCCAATTATAGGAGAGATAAATCCTAAAAATATATCACTTCCACTAGTTTCTATTGTTATTGGTTTAGTGGATGGTTTTAATCCTTGTGCGATGTGGGTGTTGATCTTTTTAATTAGTTTAATGATTGGCATGAAAAATCGTAAACGTATGTGGTGTTTAGGTATTGCCTTTTTGCTTTCATCAGCGATTGTTTACTTTGCTTTTATGATGGCATGGGTTAATGTTGCTGGAATGTTTACGTCATCTAATATTATTGAAATTTTAGTTGGTATCGTAGCCTTATTAGGTGGTGGTATTAATTTATATAATTTTATTAAAGAGGTTAGAAGAAAAGATGTTGGATGTAGCGTAACTAATAATAAACAAAAGAAAAAAATTATGGTACATGCTAAAGAAATCGTAACGGAAAATAGTTTCTTATTAGCACTTCTTGGTGTTATGGTTTTAGCTGTTTCAGTTAATATTATAGAACTTGCTTGTTCAGCTGGTTTACCAATTTTATTTGCGCAAATACTATCGATGAATGATTTATCTAATGCTCAAACTTGGTTTTACAATATTTTATATATCTTCTTCTTCTTATTAGATGATTTAATTGTCTTTATTATTGCGATGACTACTATGAAATTAACAGGTATTTCTAATAAATACAATAAATATGCACATTTAATAGGTGGCATAATTATGTTATTAATTGGAATATTGATGATTTTTGCCCCTAATATTTTAAAATTTAATTTTTAATAAGATTAAAATGCTTTTTTAAGCATTTTTTTTGATTTTTAAAAGGGATTTTAAAAATTTATCTAGTATATTATAAATAAGGAGGTGTAATAAGTTAAAATATATTTTATAAAAATACTTGTCAAAAGTATGAATAAAATGTATAATTTAACTGTAGGTTAATTATGAAACAAATTTATACTCTTACAAATGATTATCTATTTAAAAAAATATTTATGAAAGAAAAATATTTAAAAATATTATTATTAGATTTATTTGATGTTAAAGCAAATAAAATAAGATATTTAAATCCTGAACTTATTAAAAATAATAAAGTTGGGAAGGCAGGAATAGTCGATATATTGTTAGAAGTAGATGATGAAATAGTTATTCTTGAATTACAAAATATCGATAAACATAATTTTAAGGAAAGATTATTATTTTATTCTAGTAATGTTATTACCAACCATTGTTTAAGAAAAGGTGATAATTATAGTAAATTACAAGGATTAAAAGTATACGCAATTTTAAATTATAACTTAACAAATAAAGTAAATTGTGTAGTTGATTTGAAGGAAGATGATAATAAAGTATTTATAGAAAAGTTAGAATATAAAATATTTGATTTAACAAAAATA